>CAYLSW010000321.1:0-2345 GCA_964386145.1 uncultured Lentimicrobiaceae bacterium
AATTGGAGGTTTACACCAAATACAAATACTCTCGGCCTCGGGTAGATGTTGTTGTCGATACCACCACTCACTTCCGGATCGAGTCCGGTGTAATTCGTAATCACAAAAGCATTGTTCACGGTAAATGATAATCCCAGATTTACCGGTGACTTGTCACTTTTGTTCAGGTTTTTGAAAAGATAACTTAAAGTGATGTTATCCATTCTGAAGAAAGAGGCGTTTTGAATATAATAGTCGGACAGGTATTGCGGGTTATAAAAACCTGCTTTTGTAACATCAGTAGAGATATTGCCGAGATAAGGCCCTTCGGGGTGATATAAGAATCTGTAAACACCAATATTGGAACTCACGTTGTTATAGACGTAGTTGCCAAAGTTAGCACGGCCTGCAAAAGAGAAGTTCCAGTTCTTATAGCGTAGATTTGAGCTAATTCCAAAATAGAATTTAGGAGCAGGATCTTCATAATGGTACTTGTCGGCATTGGTAATCTGTCCATCTCCGTTTCTGTCCACATAAAGACCTTCGATGGGTTTTCCGCTCTTGTCATATACCTGCTGATATACGTAGAACGAGTAGGCAGGATAACCAACGCTGTGAATTTGGATGTTGTTACCTACTCCGCCTGAGATACCGCCTGTTTCCACGCCAAGATAGTCGGGATTGTTGGTGGCGGTAAGTTTGGTAATTTTGTTGGTATTGGAGGATACATTAAAACCGAGTGACCAACTCATATCTTTTTTAGAGATAATGACACCATTAATTGAGAATTCAACCCCTTTGTTTTCCATGTCGCCAACGTTTATAAGCAAATAGTTGGTAAGATTTGAGCCTGCCGCAACAGGAACGGTATTCAGGAGGTCTTTGGTTTTTCTGTAATAAACATCCAAAGAACCGTAAATCCGGTTTTGCAGAAAACCGTAATCCAAACCGATATTGTAGGTAGTGGTTTCTTCCCATTTGATTTTGGGATTATATCCTTCCGGACGTAATGTCAGGTAGAATATATTACCGAGCTGGTAGGCGGCATTATCCTGGCTAATCGTATAACGGGGAAGGTAAGAATAATTATTCGTCGGATCGATGTTTTGCTGACCGGTAATACCATAACCTAACCTCAATTTTAACTGGGAAAGCACTTTGGAATCTTTCAGCCATGGTTCTTCGTTGATACGCCAGGCAAAAGCTGCCGAAGGAAAGAGACCCCACCGGTTGTTAGAAGCAAAGCGGGAAGTTCCGTCATCACGCAAAGTGAAAGTTAACAGATAGCGATCTTTAAAAGAATAATTAAATCTGCCAAAGAAAGAGACGATATAATACTCTGTGGGATGGTTGATGGGGTTTAGGTTTGCTGTTTGATTAATGTTTCCGGGATTGGAAATATTCCTGCTCCAGAAATGTTGCCAGGAATAACCTGCCATCGCGTTAAAATTACTGTGAATACTTTTAATGTCCTTGGTATAGTTAAAATAAAAGTTTATTAGGTCGTTTTTTTTCCTTTCAGAATAGGGGTTGTATATACCACCACCATAGACGGGGTCGAATGTCCACGAAGCATATTCGGGCACGCTTAAGGTTCCTTTACTTTTTGAGTGGTCGTAAGCGAGATTCAGATGAGCACTCATTTCGGGGAGAAAATGAAATTTATAATCAAGGTTTAAATTTACGAGAAGGTTGCTCACATTCGAGCGGTTATCCGTCAGGTTTAACAAAGCAACCGGGTTGGTAGGTCCCAAAGCAACCGGAAAACCGTTAGCCTGTGTCCCGGTGTAATAGCCGCCATAATCGGTGGTGGTAGAATCGGCAGTTCCATCAAGGCGGGTAAAGTAAACCTTATAAACGGAATCCGATTTTATGGGCTGGGTGGGGTTGAACTGAGTAGCTGCCCCAATAGCTCCCTGATTGGCAAAACGGTTTTTCACGAAAGTGCCCTGAATATTAAGGGTAACTTTCAGGTGGTCTTTAAAGAAAGTCGGCGTTAAAGTAGCCGCGAGGGTGGTGCGTTTCAGATTACCGGTTTTTAAAATACCATTTTGGTCGGTGTATCCGACAGAAACGCGGTAAGGTAAAGTTTTGTAAGCACCGGTAAGGCTGACATAATGATCCATTCCACCGGTATTTTGAAAAATCTGATCCTGCCAGTTGGTACTGCTGTTTCCGAGAAGTTTTAACACATCGTTCTGGCCTTTGTATCTGTCTTCAATCAGCGACCTAAAGCCGGAAGGACTGAATACGCTCTCTTTTTTTGCTGCCGTGTAAAATGAAAATTTACCAGTGTAGCTCACCCGCATCGGTTGGCCGATTCTTCCTTTTTTGGTGGTAATGATGATAACACCGTTAGAAGCTCT
>CAYLSW010000322.1:0-957 GCA_964386145.1 uncultured Lentimicrobiaceae bacterium
GTTTTGATCCGCTCATCGATTCCAGCGACATACGTCTTGCCCATTGGGTTGAGCTGGCAGAAATCATTGAAAAGAATTATGATGCATTTGATGGCTTTGTGGTGCTACATGGTTCTGATACCATGGCTTACACGGCTTCGGTGCTAAGTTTCATGCTGGAAAACCTGAATAAGCCTGTCATTTTTACAGGTTCGCAATTGCCGCTGGGTGTTTTGCGTACCGATGGCCGCGAGAATTTTATCACAGCCATTGAGCTGGCTGCTGCCACCGAAGACAATACGCTGTTGATTCCGGAGGTTTGTATCTATTTTGAAAACCTTCTGATGCGTGCTAACCGTACCACGAAATATAATGCCGAGAATTTCAATGCTTTTGTTTCACCCAACTATCCTGTGCTGGCCGATGTGGGAGTTTACATTAAATATAATAAGCACCTTATTATAAAACCCAATTTCAAGAAATTGAAAGTTCATAAAAATTTGGACAATCGGGTAACGATTTTAAAATTATTTCCGGGTATTTCCAAGGAGGTGATAGAAGCCACTTTTGGTATTTCGGGATTACAGGCAGTGGTTTTAGAAACTTTCGGTTCAGGCAATGCACTTACGGAAACCTGGTTTTTAGATGTTTTGGAAAAGTCCCTGGAAAGCGGATTATACATTATTAATATTTCGCAATGTGCAGCAGGTGCGGTTGAACAGGGAAAGTACGACACTTCTTTAAGACTAAAAAAGATGGGTATTATCAGCGGAGGGGACATGACAACGGAGGCTGCACTAACAAAAATCATGTACCTGTTAGGCGAAAATTTGACTCCGGAAAAATTCAGGATCAATATTAATTTGTCCCTAAGGGGAGAAATTACTGTAGATTAAGAATATTTTTATACTTTTGGCGTCCAATAAAGGAGAGGTGCTCGAGTGGTTGAAGAGGCACGCCTGGAAAGCGTGTATACCT
>CAYLSW010000322.1:971-2322 GCA_964386145.1 uncultured Lentimicrobiaceae bacterium
AATGTAAAATCGTTTTAATCAATTTTTATCAATCATGAAAAAATTAATTGCATTTATTTCAATTGCTGCCATGTTAAGCATTGGGTTTTCGAATTTTGTTTATGCCCAGGATACTGTAGCAAATGACACTACAACGGTAGTAAAACAAGATTCAACAGCTCAGGACAGTACTGCTGTCGTTGCTACTACAACTCCGGCCGCTCCTGCCCAACCAAAGTCGTTCCATCAGGTTTTGAAGGAAAAATTTATTGAAGGTGGTCCCGGATTTATGGGCGTTATTCTGTTAACACTTATTTTCGGTTTGGCAATTGCTATTGAGCGTATTCTTTATTTAAGCCTTGCTTCCATTAACTCTACGAAACTTTTGAAAAGCGTGGAAGAAGCATTTGAGAATAATGATGTTGAAGGGGCAAGAGAAGTTTGTCGCAATACCCGCGGGCCGGTAGCTGCCATTTTTGCCGAGGGGCTTAATCGTTATGACAATGGGCTGGAAGACGTGGAGAAATCTATTATTGCTTATGGAAGCGTTGTTACCGGAAGACTTGAAAGCGGCGTAAGCTGGATTTCGCTGTTTATTGCGCTGGCACCGATGTTAGGATTTATGGGTACTGTTATCGGTATGATTAAGGCCTTTGACGACATTGCCGTAGCCGGAGATATCAGCCCTGCTGTTGTTGCCACCGGTATTAAAATTGCGTTGTTAACAACCGTATTCGGCCTGATTGTTGCCGTCATTCTTCAGGTATTTTACAACTATATTATTTCAAAAATTGACAGTTTGGTTAGCGACATGGAAGATACTTCTATTGCTTTTATTGACTTAGTGGCTAAACAATACAAAAAATAATTTGCCATGAAAGATAACATAGCAAACATCTCCAGATGGGTACTGTACGTGCTGCTGATTTTGTCAGCTATCCCCGGAATATTGTTCTATGCCAAAGTAATTAATACGGACACTTTCCTGGATTGGGGTAAAATTATGCTTTTCCTTGGTGTGGCAGTGATTATTCTGGCACCGGCTTATACCCTGTTTATTAACCCGAAGAATCTGATTAAAATGCTTTTTAGCATTCTGCTTCTTGCTGTAATCCTTGCTGTTTCTTACGGTTTTGCCACAAACCAACTGTCAGCTTTACAGCTGGAAACTTATAAAGTTACCGCGGAGACTTCCAAGCTTGTAGGAATGGGCCTCATAGCCACCTACATTACATTCGGACTGTCTATTATCACTATCCTGTATTCAGGAATTATGAAATTATTTAAATAAAATAAACTATGGCTAGAAGAGCAGCGCCGGAAATAAATGCCGGATCAATGGCGGATATCGCATTCCTTTTGCTGATATTCT
>CAYLSW010000323.1:0-2319 GCA_964386145.1 uncultured Lentimicrobiaceae bacterium
TCACCTTTGCTTCTACCGGAAATTTCTTTGCTGTATCCCAAAAATGAATTTTTCCTGCTTTCCCTTCTTCTACCAAAAGATTTGTTTTGGTAAATGAGAGGGTTTCCCAGTCTATAAAGTTGACGTTTTTTAAAAATAATGCCATGATATTTTAATGTTATTATTCACAATATCCAGCCATGAGGTTACGCCAAAACGTGATTTATCATGGTTGCTGCCAGACAAAGATTTCCTCCGGGACATGCAACGAAGAAAAAATCAAAAAGTACAAGCCAACAGGTTATCTTGTTGCAATTCCTCAGGACAAAGATAGGATTGTTTCCGGCAGACGCCTGAGTATCTCTGAATATTTGTAATTTTGCGCACTTAAAATTCAACATCATGGAAAAACGGGATTATGTTTGTCCGAAATGTGGGAATAAACAATACGAAGTGGACGAAATTCGTACCACCGGTAGCTTTCTTGCCAAAATTTTCGACGTGCAGAACAAAAAGTTTACCGTTATTTCCTGTTCGTATTGCGGTTATAGTGAACTTTACAAACGCCGTACCAGCACCTTTGGAAATATTGTTGACTTTTTTACGAATTAACTTTTCATCAGTTGCTCTACGGATAAAATAAGAACAGGCTATTATGGCACAACAAGAAGATTTATTAAAGAAAATTATTGCACATGCAAAAGAGTACGGATTTGTTTTCCCCTCCAGTGATATTTATGATGGGTTGAGTGCCGTTTACGATTACGGCCCAAATGGTGTGGAGTTGAAAAAGAATATTCGTAATTACTGGTGGAAAGCCATGGTGCAAATGCACGAAAACATCGTGGGCCTCGATGCGGCTATTTTCATGCATCCCACCGTTTGGAAAGCCTCCGGACATGTGGATGCTTTCAGCGACCCGTTGATAGACAACAAAGATTCCAAAAAACGTTACCGTGCCGATGTGCTGGTGGAAGATTACCTTGCAAAAATAGAAGCTAAAATCAACAAAGAGGTGGTCAAAGCCGAAAAACGTTTTGGCGACAGTTTCGACAAACAACAGTTTCTAAAAACCAACCCACGCGTGGTGGCCGGCCGGCAAAAAATAGAGGAAATTAAAAACCGCCTTTATCCTGCCATGGACCAATCAAATATGGCTGGTATTAAACAGCTTATAGAAGATTTGGGTATTGCCGACCCGGTCTCCGGTTCCAGGAACTGGACAGATGTGCGGCAGTTTAACCTGATGTTTTCCACACAAATTGGTTCTACCGCAGACGGCGCCTCCGAAATTTATCTCCGTCCCGAAACGGCCCAGGGTATTTTTGTGAACTTCCTGAATGTGCAGAAAACAGCACGGATGAAGATACCGTTTGGTATTGCCCAAACCGGAAAAGCTTTCCGCAATGAAATTGTTGCCCGGCAGTTTATCTTCCGCATGCGCGAATTTGAACAGATGGAGATGCAGTTTTTTGTCCGCCCCGGAACCGAAATGGAATGGTACAAATCGTGGAAAGAAAAACGGATGAAATGGCATATCTCTACCGGTATTCCGGCAGAGAAATTCCGCTTTCACGATCACGACAAGCTGGCACATTATGCTAACGCTGCTGCCGACATAGAGTTTGAGTTTCCCATGGGCTTTAAAGAGCTGGAAGGCATCCATTCGCGCACCAATTTCGACCTGAGTGCTCACGAAAAATATTCCGGCAGAAAACTGCGTTATTTCGATTCGGAAATTAACGAAAGTTATGTGCCTTATGTCATTGAAACCTCCATCGGACTTGACCGGATGTTTCTCGCTATCCTTAGCAACGCCTACACCGAAGAAAATCTGGAGGGTGGCACACAGCGTGTGGTTATGAAACTACCGCCATTTTTGGCTCCATACAAAATTGCGGTCTTCCCGCTGACTAAAAAAGACGGTTTGCCGGAAAAAGCGCGGGAAGTCATGGATAACCTGAAAAGTGATTTCATGTGTTTCTATGAAGAAAAAGATACCATTGGAAAACGCTATCGCCGCCACGATGCCATTGGAACGCCGTATTGTATTACCGTTGACCATCAAACGCTGGAAGACAATACCGTGACTTTGCGCGAACGCGATAGTATGAAACAGAAACGAATACCGGCAGATGAGATTTCCGGGATTGTGGCCAAAAGTCTCGCTGTGAAAACTCAGGGCTTATAACCGGAGTCTTCCAAAAGGGTCTGTGCATCTTTCATTTTCAGGAGCTTTTGAAGCGTTATCTTTGGGTGGGTGTGCATATATTTGCGTACCATTTGCCAGCCAAACCACCTGGCCATGGCCGGTGGTGAAGCGTGAGAAAAACCATCGCT
>CAYLSW010000324.1:0-2306 GCA_964386145.1 uncultured Lentimicrobiaceae bacterium
CTTTTACTTCTTTTACTTCTTTTTCCTCCGGTTGCTCTGTTTGCGGTTCGGGAGCCCCTTCTTTTTCTTCTTTTGTTATTATTGATTTAGCAGGTGTTTCATAACCAGTATTTACATTGGTAATAAAGAGGTCATTCGCTTCAGGAAATTCTTCCTGAGGAACTTCTTTTTTGTTTTTCAGTGTATCCTCAATGCTGATACTTTCATTGCCAAAACCAAATTCAACACCCTTTTTGTGGGCACTTTCCTTAACGGCTTTTTCATCCTGAAATTCTTTTACAAGCAATTCATACATTTCAGGAGCCAGCTTGGTATTGGGGGAGCTTTCTATTTTAAAACCTTTTTTCTCAAGGAATTGGATAATTGTATTCTTCCCGATATTAAATTCTCTGGCAGCTTTACTTAATCGTACTGTTTTGTTTGCTTCAGCCATATGGTTTTTCTTTTGTCTTTTTTTTTCCTGAATTGTCTTTTCTCGTTATTTCCCAGATTTTGCCAATTAACTACTCAAACTCAGCTTTAAGGATACGAATAACTTCCCGAATAGTTTCTTCTTCGAGGTCGGTGCGGTTTACCAATTCCTGAACATCCAGTTCCAGTACGCTCTTTGCCGTATCGCAGCCGATATTTTTTAATTCATCAATAATCCACTGGTCAATTTCGTCCGAAAATTCCTGCAGCTTTACATCTTCCGTGTCTGTATCTGAATCGCGGTAAACGTCAATCTCAAACCCAGTAAGTTGTCCGGCAAGTCGAATGTTGAAGCCTCCCTTGCCAATGGCGAGCGAAACCTGGTCGGGTTTCATATAGACATCAGCGCGGTGATTATCTTCGTCAAGATGTATTGAAGATATTTTTGCCGGAGAAAGTGACCGTTGAATGAAAAGGCTCTGATTGGTGGTGTAGTTGATAACATCAATGTTTTCGTTACGTAGTTCGCGGACGATACCATGAATTCGGGAGCCTTTCATTCCCACACAGGCTCCAACGGGGTCAATGCGGTCGTCATAAGATTCCACGGCAACCTTGGCTCTTTCACCCGGAACGCGAACGATTTTTTTTATGGTAATCAACCCATCATAAATTTCCGGAACCTCAGACTCGAACAATCGTTCCAGAAAAACAGGTGAGGTCCTTGAAAGTATAATTACCGGATTGCTGTTGCGCATGTCCACTTTTGAAACTACCGCCCTGATATTATCACCTTTTTTGAAATAGTCGGAGGGAATTTGTTCCGACTTGGGTAAAATAAGTTCAATATTTTCATCGTCCAACAGAAGAATTTCTTTTTTCCAAACCTGATATACTTCTGCGGTAAGTACTTCGCCAACTTTTTCTTTATATTTTTTGTAGATGTTGTCTTTTTCGTAATCCATAACGCGGGCAACAAGGGCCTGCCTGACGTTAAGGATTTCCCTGCGACCAAAATCGGCAAGGAAAATCTGCTCGGAAACTTCTTCCCCTACTTCAAAATCAGGTTCAATTTTGATGGCATCAGAAAAAGCTATTTGTGTGTTGGCGTTTTCCACTTCACCGTCTTCTACGATTTCACGGTTGTGCCAAATCTCCAAATCTCCACGATCAATGTTTACAATCACATCAAAGTTACTCTCTTCGCCATATTTTTTTTCGAGCATACTGTGAAACACATCTTCAATAATGCGCATCATGGTTTCCCTATCGATGTTTTTGAATTCTTTAAATTCCGAGAAATTTTCGACCAAGTTTATGTTATCCATCTCTTTCTGTTTTTGTCAATTAAAATTCTATAACTGCTTTGGCTTGTTTTATCTCATTCATAGAGATACGTATGCTTTCACCGCTTATCCTTTTAATGCTTTTTTTGTATTTCTTTTCTGTTTCTTCCTGTAAAATAATGTATTCGTTGTTCACTTCCTGCAAAATACCTTTTTTCTCGCTATCGTTTTCCAGTTTCACCTGAATTCGTTTTCCGATATACTTTTTGTACTGTCGTAACAAAGAAAAAGGATACTCCAGTCCCGAAGAAAGCACCTTTAGTTCAAAGTCTTCCTCACCGCGGTCAAGCTGATGCTCAATAAACCGGCTCAGGGCAATGCAGTCGTCAATACTGACACCCGAATCACTATCAATAACAACATTTATGCCATTTTCAGCGCTTACCTTCACGTGAATCACGAAACGGTCAGTACCTTCGAGCTGCTCTTCGACCCACTTTTTTATTTGTTTTTCACTAATCATTTTCAATAAAAGAGGGGACATCTGTCCCCTACAAATCATTCTCGTTTAACCTTTTGTTGTCCGACCAGGACTCGAACCTGAACCGG
>CAYLSW010000325.1:0-2302 GCA_964386145.1 uncultured Lentimicrobiaceae bacterium
GCACCGGATTAAAGACGTCTTAATAAATGTCTAAATTTATCCCGTTTTAAGTATATATTAACGATAAGGTTTAATCTCTTCCGGACATGCTTCCGCCTCCTAAGTCCCATCCGCCTGAGGCGGACGAACTGTTTATCAGCAATGTATTATATTTACAACAAGACTACTTTTCACAGAGTAAAAGCAGCTCTTTTTTATTTTTTATATTCATAAGATACTGAAGTTCGATGCTAATGATGATGATGTAGTGCAGTTTGCGTATAAGGAAAGCCTCCACTTTCACCATTAGATCAAGCAAATAATTCTTATTGATAACTTCACCAGCGAACAAAAGGGCGATGATGGAAGAATCTTTTCCTTTGGCCGGTGCACGCACAAGGCAAACAGCAATCGGTTTCCATAGTTTCTTCACCGCATCTTCAATACCCGCGTATTTCAAACGCAGATTGTAAGTTTCAGGGAAAAGCGAAGGTTGCGTATTGGTGCGACAAACCTTTTTGTTCCTATTTTTAACGCCTGTCATCATTTCGGCTTCTTCAAAACGATTCACCTCCAGCCAGATGGCATTGTCAAATTCATCAAACTCCGGTTCCCCAGAATGCTGACAGCATGATGTACGACTATTTTGAGAAACCCCGTATCGCGCTTTCAGGCGGGTTTTCGATGTAATCAAAGCTTTGAGCATGTCACTTGATCAGTTTTATAATTGTTTGTAAACAGCTAAATGTATGTACCTTACCAAGCCTGTCCGAGCCCACTCACGAGACACAAATAACTATCTGCTGCTTTGAGTAACAAAAGTACTCAATATTTTGGTTTTGTCAAGAGCAAATTTAGAAAAAAACTATTTACGTCAGCGATGATGGTGAAAAAAAATTGAAGCCGGAGAGAATAACCTGATTATTATTTGAAGTACAATGGGTTATAGTCGAATTTTATATATATCCGGTAATATTTCAGCCGGGCCGCTGATGAAAGATTGAAAATTTTGAGCGAAGACGCTCAAAACGGATGGGAGAGGCACAAGCGGACGCTTGCGCCAGTCATTCATCATCCTCATTCCACACGGTATTGTTTTCCGGGGAGGCTTCGTATAAGAACGTTAAATTCAAGATTCAGCAGCGCAGCGGCCACATGTGACGGATTCATGCCTGATTGTATTACCAGTTTATCAATGCCGAGGGTTCCGGCCTGGCGAAGGAGGTCGTACAGGACTTTTTCTTCAGCTGTCATTTCCACAAAAAGGGCGGTTTGCTGATTTGCTGTCGTACGGCTATCGTCCCATCCCATGAGATACCCAATGTCATCCGCACTTTGCAGCAATGCAGCTTTGTTGGCTTTAATCAGGAAATTGCAACCTGTGGAAAGGCGGTCGGTGAGCCTGCCCGGAACGGCAAAGACATCACGATTGTAAGCGTTGGCCAGTTCGGCAGTGATAAGAGCACCACCTTTGCGGTCGGACTCGACAACGACGACAGCATCGACCATTCCGGCAACGATACGGTTGCGCTTAGGAAAGTTCTCCCGGTCAGGTTTGGTTGTTGACAGAAACTCTGTTACCAGTCCGCCGTTTGCCAGCATTTCTTCGGCCAGTTTCCGGTGGGCAGCAGGATAAAGTCGATCAAGACCATGCCCAAGGATGCCAATGGTGGGGATGTCCAGATCAACAGCACGCCGGTGTGCACATCCATCAATACCATATGCCAGACCGCTTACCACAAGCACATCCTTATCGTGCAACCCCTCTATGATTTCGCGGCAGCGAGCCCGGCCATAGTCTGTGGCCCGACGCGTTCCCACAAAGGCTATCATGCGCCGGTGGTTTAAGTCGGCATTACCCCGATAATAAAGTATCAGCGGGTGATCGTAGCAGTTGAGCAACCGTTGGGGATAATCTTCATCCTGGAAAAACAGGGCTTTGATATGATGTTTTTCGATAAACCGGAGTTCCGCTTCTGCTCGTTTCAGCACCTGCTGGTTGAGTATATTGTTTACTGCTGCTTGTCCGATGCCGGGAATGGCTCGTAAGATTTTAGCCGATGATTTAAAGACTTCTTCGGCATTTCCACACCACCGGATAAGCTTTTTGCCATTTACATCACCGATCCCCGGAATGAGGGTAATACCTATTTGATATAGCAGCGGGGTTTCCATGGTCTACAAAGTTAGGATTATTCCTGTAACCTGCAAAAGGTATCAGGGACGGGAATGATATTCTTTAAGCGCATACACTCAACAGAAGGAATGCTTACCCGGTAATTTGCGGAAGTAAATTTGCCATCTCAATAGCCGTAACTGCCGC
>CAYLSW010000326.1:0-2285 GCA_964386145.1 uncultured Lentimicrobiaceae bacterium
GGACGCCTGAAGCGTGGACGTCTGAAGCGTGGACGTCTGAAGCGTGGACGTCTGAAACGTGGGTTATTTTATGAATAATAATTCGCGGTATTTGGGTAAGGGCCACAGATTGTCATCCACCAGCAACTCAAGCTTATCCACATGTTTACGAATATCGGCAAAGTAGGGAAGCACCGTATCGCGATAAGCAACAGCCTTTTGTGCGTAGTTGGTAACAACATTGGCTTTTTTGCGTGCTTCGACCAGGGCTTCCACTCCCTCTTTGATTCCGGCCACGTGGTTGGAAATCTCTATAATCGTATTTAACTGGTTTCGTGATAATTGCGCATAGGTCTTCGAATCAAGCACATCCTGCAGACCTTTTATATTCTCAATAAGACGGTTTTGATACTGGATGGCTGGGGGCAAGATATGGTTAATGGCGAGATCGCCGAGTACACGGGCTTCAATCTGTATCTTTTTGATATACTTTTCCAGTTTTATTTCATATCGTGCCAGAAGTTCGGTACGACTCAACACGTGATGTTTCTCAAAAAGGGCAATACTTTTTTCTGACACAAAGGCCGGCAAAGCATCCGGCGTATTACTATTGTTTGACAATCCGCGTTTGGCCGCCTCAACTAGCCATTCGGTGCTGTAAGAATTACCTTCAAAGCAGATATCTTTAGACGCTACAATATATTTTTTCACCACATTGAAAATGGCGATATCCTTCGATAGTCCTTCTTTTATAAGTTCTTCCACTTCAGCTTCAAATTTGGTCATTTGCTCCGCCACAATGGTGTTCAAAACAAACATGGGCTTGGCTGTGTTAGCTGTAGAGCCAACGGCTCTGAACTCAAACTTGTTTCCTGTAAAGGCAAAGGGTGACGTCCGGTTCCGGTCAGTATTGTCCAACAGAATTTCAGGAATTTTCGGAATGTCCTTAATCACGTTATGCCCGTTGTGGCTATTGATATCCTTGCGAATAGGCATTCTTTCTATTTCATCCAACGTTTCCGTAACCTGTTTACCAAGGAAAACAGAGATGACGGCCGGTGGTGCTTCGTTGGCACCAAGACGCAGGTCGTTTCCTTCGGAAGCCACACTGGCTCTGAGCAACGCTTCATATTCCCGTATTGCCATTAAGATGTTGACCAGTATGGTAATAAACCGAAAATTATCTTTAGGTGTTTTCCCGGGAGAAAGCAGATTTATGCCCGTGTCGGTAGCCATCGACCAGTTGTTGTGTTTTCCCGATCCATTGATGCCGGCATAGGGTTTTTCGTGTAGCAGCACTTTGAAATGATGCTTACGAGCCACCTTTTCCAGCATGTGCATAAGGAGCTGATTATGGTCAACAGCAACATTTACCTCTTCAAACATAGGAGCACATTCAAACTGGCTCGGAGCCACTTCATTGTGTCTGGTTTTCAATGGAACCCCCAATTTATGCGCCTCTATTTCAAGGTCTTGCATAAAAGCAAGGGCACGGTCATTAATGGTGCCGAAATAATGGTCCGACAACTGTTGATCTTTGGCTGAAGCATGTCCGAAAACTGTTTTTCCGGTCAGAACCAAATCGGGACGGGCTGCATAAAGGGCCTCATCCACAAGAAAATATTCCTGTTCCCAACCAAGGGTTGGATATACTTTCTTCACATCTTTATCAAAATAGCGACAAATTTTTGAAGCAATTTTATCTAAT
Organism: uncultured Lentimicrobiaceae bacterium; assembly: GCA_964386145.1. Classification (GTDB taxonomy): domain Bacteria; phylum Bacteroidota; class Bacteroidia; order Bacteroidales; family F082; genus Sulfidibacterium. Next base: position 1,688 of record CAYLSW010000326.1, read on the forward strand.
GTAGCCACAGACTTCAGCAGCGGTGTTTTGTAGTCGAGTGATTCGCCGGTGTATGAGACAAAAATAGTAGGAATACACAAAGTTTTATCCAGAATAAATGCTGGTGAAGTGGGATCCCATGCGGTATAGCCTCGTGCTTCGAATGTGGAACGGATACCACCGCTGGGGAAACTGGAAGCATCCGGCTCCTGCTGACTCAGTTCGTTTCCCTGGAAATGTTCCAGTGCAAGACCGTTAGGAAGCGGATTAATAAAGGTATCGTGTTTCTCAGCTGTGGAACCAGTGAGCGGATGAAACCAATGCGTGTAGTTGGTAGCACCTTTGCTCAGCGCCCAGGCTTTCATGGCCGAAGCCACCTGGTCGGTAACTTTACGCTCAATGCTCACGCCCTCTTCAATGGCTTTCATCACAGCACGAAAAGCTTCCTCAGTAAGGAATTCATGCATAATGGACTGGTTAAATGTCATGGAGCCAAAATAATCGGACACTTTGTTGGATGGATAATGGACATCCACCACCTCCCTGTTTAAGGTTTTCTCCAGCGCAATAAATCTAAATGTTGCCATAATCTTTTTGTTTTTGTAGATTTTTTAATGAT
>CAYLSW010000327.1:0-2279 GCA_964386145.1 uncultured Lentimicrobiaceae bacterium
TTATCCGGAAGTAAATTTACAGGAAGAACAGCAGATAAACCAGCCCACCTGTAATCAGCAGATAAAGAATAGAATATTTGTGAAAGTCTAACCAGATACTTTTTCCTTTTACAAAACGCAGAGCTATGATGTTGGCCAAAGAGGCCATCACCAGCCCGTTGCCACCCACATTTACACCATAGGCAATGGCCAGCCAGCCGTTACTAAATTTGGACATGAAAATGGTGGCCGGGACATTGCTCACCACCTGCGAGAAAAGCAGCGAACTGAAAAAAGTATCGGAAGGTTGGGCTAAATCGAACTGCGTAATAAATCTTACAACAAACGGAACGCGACTCATCAAGTGAAAATCAATAAACATCACAATAAACAGTAACAACAATGCCCAGTCGGTTTTGATAAATATCTTTCTGTATAAAATGAGATAAATGAAAACGACAACAGCCAAAGCATAATAAGCTACGTCAAGCTCAATGGACACGATAAAACCGGCTAATACAACAATTGAGAGGAAAAACATCCTGGTGTTCACACCATTTTTGCGTTGTTTGCTGTGAAAAGATAATTCTTTGGAAGGAAATGAAATCCATACAAACACGACAAGCACAACGGACATTACAACAAAAAGCGGAGCCATTTCCACAACGAACCGGAAAAAAGAGATATCCCACCGGTGCCATAAGAACAAATTTTGCGGATTACCTACAGGAGTCAGGGAGGAACCAACATTGACGGCTATCGCCTGGAAAATAATCAACTTTTTTACATCGTTTTTGATGACATCCCGGAAACCCAACGTTAACGGAACCATAATAAAAAGGGCTATGTCATTGGTGAGAAACATGGCCAGTATTCCGGACAGTGCTACAAGGGCAAAAGCCAATCCTCTTTCAGTACCCATTTTTGCGAGCAGTCTGCCGGAGAAACGACCGAAAAAGGCACTTTCTTTAATGGCCGTAACCACCATGAGCAACCCGGCCAGATTCAACACGGTATGCCAGTCAACAAAACCGGGATAAGCAGTTATCTTTGCAGGATACAGCAACATGAAAGTAACCAACAGCAGCAAAAACGGTAGAAAGACAAAGTTTTTTCGTTCCGACAACCGTACTTTGCTTATTATCTTATTATATAATGCCATTCCCATGAATGATATGTCAAAAGTTTCTATTGTAAAATTCGGGGTTTTTTCGATTTGAAACACAAAAACACAAACAGATTTATTTGTGATACATTCAACAAAGTGGATTGTTTATTATCCCGGCCATCACAATCAGAGAAACGACCATAAATACGCCATTTATAAATTTTATTTTTTTCAATTCACCAACTTTACCCTATGCATTGCTACGAGAAATTTATCAATAATTTTATTATTTGTACAAGCTTTTTAAAAAATTTAAGAAAGTACTTGACTTTTAATAAAATTTTTATTTACTTTGCGAGCACTTTAGGTAAAAATTATGCTCTTATTAAAACTTGGAAGCTTTTTAGGTAAATTGGCGCACATGGAATTGGAAGAATATTTCCAAAAAAAACGTGTTGTTCACTCCATGTTTTTACAACGGACAGGGCGTATTGCGGGCATTGTTAAATTCATCGAAGTAAGAATTACCACTATGCATCTGCCCGATAAGTTGACAGAGCAAAATTTAGTCAGGCCGAAGGGAGCGGGATGGTCAAAAGAGGGGCCTCGACCATCAACTTGCGAACTTCCCCGGGAAACCTTTTATCTTTCACCCATTAAAATCGGGATGCACCCCAATCGTTTTACCATTTTCGGCAGTTCGAATAATAAAGGGATATCGGTTAGGGAAATTCCACTGCCACTGAAAAATGATATGGAATCGGTGATTAAGATTTATGAACCGACCATGTTGAAAAAATCAAGATTTAAACCAGAACAAACCCTTGGAGTTGAAGTTGGTATTGATATGTGGGGATTTGTTGAGCCGGAAAATGGGTTCATCCACAGTTTATTCAATTTTGAGGAATCCATTACCGAAATTTTTTATCAATTGATTAATAAACCTGTAGCAATTCAATTGCCGAAAGCCATAATGATTTCTATAACCGCCTGAAAGCTCTGAATTTAAAGGTTTTGTGTGTTATTTTACTAAAGCAACTTTACATATTTTTATAACAAAAAATTATTATTATGAGAAAAATTACATTGATGCTTGTGTTTTTGTTATTTGCAGGGCTGAATTTTGCTTTTGCACAAACGAAAACTATTAATGGAAAGGTAACCAGTGCGGATGATGGCTCAGCCCTTCCTG
>CAYLSW010000328.1:0-2252 GCA_964386145.1 uncultured Lentimicrobiaceae bacterium
TCGGTTACCTCAGCACCTTCGCTGTTGGTATTTGAAGGGAAGAATTTTATTAAAACGGTAAAAGGTTGCAATGATGAAAACTTTTATAAATCGTTGTTTGAAAGCACCTTTTACACTTCAACTACAACCAATGGAGAGGAGCAGCCACAAAAACGCGTGACGGTTTACTCCACACCCTCCTGTAGCTGGTGCAACACTTTGAAGACTTATTTGAAAAAGAATGGTATCCGCTTTCGCGACATAGATGTATCGAAAGACCAGAAAGCTGCGGAGGCTATGGTGACACGAAGCGGACAACAAGGCGTGCCGCAAACCGATATCAACGGCGAAATCATTGTCGGATTCGACAAAAACCGAATCAATACTTTACTTGGAATTCATTAGACAAATAAATATTAATTTAAAAATAGAAAAAGATGAAAGAGTTACAGCCATTGAACGAAAACGTTTTACTGGACATTACCGAAGGAAAAGAAGTGCAAAAAACCGCCTCCGGAATCATTATTCCTGACACAGCTAAAGAAAAGCCACAATACGCCAAAGTGGTGGCCATTGGAAATGTTGAAAACCCGGGCATTGTTGTTGGCGACACTGTTTTTTATAAAAAATTCTCCGGTACCGAATTTGAGTTTGAAGCCAAAAAATACCTTATGGTTCCGTATGCCGACCTGCTGGCAAAAATTGTGGAAACAGAAGAAATATAAGAAGTTACGGTTTCTTATTCCAACTTAAAAAGCGGTTCTTTCGAGCCGCTTTTTCTGTGTCAACTCAATATAGTTTTTTGAATGCCTTTCCTATGTTAGTCACTATATCACCGGCTATCATGGCCTCTTCGCCCAACTTTTTGGCAGCAATATCGCCTGAAAGTCCATGCAGATAGGCACCGAGAATCGCAGCTTCTGCCGAAGAATAACCCTGTGCCAGCAAAGATGTTAATATTCCCGTGAGCACATCACCACTGCCGGCAGTAGCCATCCCGGGATTGCCGGTTGAGTTGAAATAACAATCCCCTTGCGGCGTACAAATACTGGTGTAAGCACCTTTGAGCACTACTACGAGCTGGAATTTTTTCGCAAATTCCCGTTGTTTTTTCAGCCGTTCAAAATCATCTTTCCATTTGCCGGCCAGCCGTTCAAACTCTTTGGGATGAGGCGTCAAAATGGAATAAGCAGGCAAAAAGGCGAGCCATGTTTTGTTTTCCGATAAAATGTTCAATGCATCCGCATCAAAAACCATGGGTAGTTTAAACTGCTGAATTAACAACTTCAGTGCCATTTGCGACTGGTGCTGTGTTCCCAGTCCGGGCCCCACGCCAATCGCATTAAACATGGAGAGTTCGGGAATGTCGGAAAAATAATTCTCATAGCGGTCGATGCTCAGCATAGCTTCCGGCAACGCAGTTTGCATAATCGTATAACCCACCTGAGGAATGTGCACATGCAACAACCCGACACCCGAACGCAATGCCGCATGAGCAGCAAGAATGGCAGCACCCATCTTTCCGTAACTTCCGGCAATGAGCAGCGCATGACCGTAGGTACCTTTGTGAGAGAATTTTTTGCGTGGCTTTAATATCACAGTCATATCCCGCCGGGTGGAATAAAAATTTTCAACCGGGATAGCTTTGATAAAATCAGGATGCAAGCCAATGTCAAGCACATGCCAACTGCCCGTAAAAACATCATTCTCAGGCAGTAGAAAAGCCAGCTTTGGAAACTGAAAGCTCAGCGTATAATCAGCTCTGACAATTTCACCATTTGCTTTCTTTGAAGAGATATCCGCAAACAAACCGGAAGAAATGTCGATGGCGATTTTCAACGCCGGTTTCGTATTTAGCATTCTGATAACTTCACCCGGAAACCCTTTCACCGGTCGCGTTAAACCCGATCCAAAAAGAGCATCCACTATCACATCATCCTCCAAAATTTCAGGAAACGGATCGCCATCTTTCAGATTGTGAAGTTTTTTTTTGCCTGTCACTTTAAAACGGTCATAATTTTCCTGAAAACTGTCTGATGTTTTGTCGGAATACCGGACGACATTAACGTTTACTTCATATCCGGCTCCCGTCAACAGACGCGCCAAAGCTATGCCGTCTCCGCCGTTGTTGCCCGGCCCGGCAAACACAAAAAACCGATGACTGCTATCCACACGTTTGGTAATCCAGCCAAAGAGTTGTCCTGCTGCACGTTCCATCAGGTCAATATCGGCAATGGGTTCGTTGGCGATGGTGTAAGCATCGGCTTCGCGGA
>CAYLSW010000329.1:0-2248 GCA_964386145.1 uncultured Lentimicrobiaceae bacterium
ATGAAACCCGTGGTTTCAAATTCATTTCGTATGCCGTATGGTGGATTCGTCAGTCCATTTTGCAAGCACTCGCTGAGCAATCACGAATTGTACGTCTGCCGTTGAACCAGGTTGGCTCACTGAATAAAATCAGAAAAGTAAGTACTAAACTGGAACAAAAATTTGAACGGCGTCCATCGTCCGGAGAAATTGCCAAAGAAATGGACGTTTCGGAACAGAAAATTGATTCTGCCATGAAGATTTCCACACGGTCTGTTTCTATGGATGCCCCTATCGTCCCTGACGAGGATACCAAGCTAATAGATGTGATGGCTCCTTCAGATTCAAAAGGTACCGATGAAGAATTGATGCAGGAGTCACTGCGGCGCGAAATAGAACGCTCGCTCTCCACGCTTAGTGAAAAAGAGCGCGATGTCATCAACTTGTATTACGGTATTGGTATGAATCACGGACTTACACTGGAAGAAATAGGTGCCAAATTTGACCTGACACGCGAGCGGGTACGCCAAATCAAAGAGAAAGCCATCCGGCGTCTGCGTCATACTTCGCGTAGCCGGCTCCTGAAAGCCTACCTCGGCCAGTAACCACAGGGCTTATTTGGATTATTTCAAAAGAGAGTGAACAAGTTTCTGTTTACTCTCTTTTTTTATACATTTGTCCGACAGCTTATTTCTTAATTTTAGTACTCATCTTTTTTAAAAATCAATGGACAATGGTACCCAAAAAAGACATGAACGGGAATTATGAAAACTCCCTGAAAGATTGGTCATATCAGGAAAAACTGGCCAACGAATTTATTAGCGTTGTTTACAAACTTTTTTATGACAAGTCTATCGAACTGGCGCTGTTTCGCGACCAGCTGATAGACCGTAGTGCCAGTGTTATCCTGTACAAGCACTCTTACGCGGAGAACATTATCGACAGGCCCCTGCACATTAAAGATTCCCTGAAACTGGCCAAAGCTATCCTACATTCGGATATCGGCCAGTCGCGCATCGACATTGGCAGGCTAAACCGCGAATGGATTGAGGAAAATAAAAACTTTGTGAACGAAGATGACTTCATCGATGTTAAGTTAAAACACCTGAAAGCCGCCAACATCAAATCCTTCTGTCCCCGCGATGTTATCTTGTACGGCTTCGGACGTATCGGACGACTGCTGGCACGCCAGCTTATTATCCAGGGTAATGGCAGCCAATTACGTGTGCGTGCCATCGTTACTCGCGGTAATGATGACCTGCACATTATAAAAAGAGCTTCCCTTTTCCGCCACGACTCGGTTCATGGTCCTTTCAGAGGCGTTGCCATCGAAAATTTGGAGGAAAAAACCATCTACATAAACGGACACAAAGTCCTTATGCTGGCAGCACAAAGTCCCGAAGATATTGACTACACGGAGTACGGCATTAAAGACGCTATTCTCATTGACAATACCGGTGTTTTTCGTGACAGAGAAAATCTCAGCCGCCATCTGAAAGCCAAAGGAGTGGACAAAGTACTGCTCACCGCTCCCGGGAAAGGCGATATCCCCAACATTGTGTACGGCGTGAATGACAAAGGTGTGGATGTGAAAACCGAACGTATTTTTTCTGCCGCTTCCTGTACCACAAACGCTTCCAGTCCGGTTTTGTATCTGATTGAAAAAGCTTTTGGTATCGAAAAAGGTCATTTGGAAACCATACACTCCTATACCAACGACCAGAATCTTTTGGACAACTACCACAAAAAATATCGCCGGGGTCGCTCGGCACCCATCAACATGGTGATTACCGAAACAGGAGCTGCTCAAGCTGTAACCAAAGCCGTTCCCAGCCTGAAAGGAAAACTCACCGGTAATGCTATCCGTGTCCCTACGCCCAACGTTTCGCTGGTCATCATGTCGCTAACGCTGAAGAGGGAAACTTCCGTGGAGGAAGTGAACGAGCTCATGCGGAAAGCTTCGCTGGAAGGGAACCTCGTACGTCAAATCAAATACTCCACCTCCAACGATGCGGTTTCATCCGACTTTGTGGGGGAACCCGGAACCTCCATTTTTGACAGCCCGGCGACCAAAATATCCTCCGACAAAAAGAGTATTGTTATTTATGTCTGGTACGATAACGAGTTTGGCTATGCTATCCAGGTAATTCGTGTAGCCAAAATGGTCGGCGGCGTTTTAAGACCGACGTATTATTAAGAAGTGCCTAAAGTACTTGAAGTGCCTAAAGTTTGAAGTGATAAGGGTTGCCTACTGGTAATTTCGCGTTTT
>CAYLSW010000330.1:0-2241 GCA_964386145.1 uncultured Lentimicrobiaceae bacterium
TTGGAGAACATCTTTTAAGTAAGTACCCGCATCGTCCGGTTGCGCTTGTAGAAGCACCAAAAACGGCTGTTTACGGCACGTTGTATTTTGGTTTCCCCGAACAACCTGAAAACTTTACTTGGTTGGCAGTTTACAACAAAAGCAGCTTTTCTTTCGATAAGTTGAAAGCATTGAAAGGCCGGGATGTTTATACTTTCCCCGACCTCTCAAAAGACGGGAATACGTTTAAAGAATGGAAGCAGAAAGCAAGGAAATTTGAAAACCGGTTGCCCGGGACAAGGTTTATATTTTCTGATTTACTGGAACAGTTAGCACCCAAAGCCGATAAACAGGCCGGAAACGATATTGCAGATTTTCTGATAAAGCAGGATTGGCGACTATTCAGAAAACAGCCCGTAAATTTACCCGTTACAAATGAAGTTTGTGAAAAACGTGAAAAGTGTGAACCTCTGAAAACAAAGTTATTTTCACACGTTGAACCGCAATGTAAGGTTGAAGTATCCAATAAAAACAGCTTCTGTCCCATTGGTACAGAAGCTAAAAACCCACGTGATAAAGTTGCAGTATCCAATACCGGACTAAAAACAGACTGGAGTAATGATATTTCAGAGCTGGAAACATATTTTGCCAGCACAACACTACCAATAGCACCAATAAAATTAAACGAATGGACGTCGGTAATAAATACCAAGCGATTTGTTGATAGTCATTTAGCTATCATAAAGAATTACAACGGACACCGGGTATTCATACCGTATCTTAACCGATTGAAGGAATTACAAACAATCTTTGCCGCAAAAAATGAAAGTGCAGGTCTGTAATGTGCAGGTTTTAACACTTCTCACTTTTTGTATAACTGAAAACTTTTATTTGAAAAACTCACTTTTGGTGTTCAAATTCATCAAAAACAGGGGAAAAATTAAAAATGACCTTACGGAATTTATTTCCATTTTTGGCACAAGTGGATACTTGCTATTCAGAATAAATATTTTAAAAACAAAAGGGGGAATTGTTTGCTCTCTCGCCATGTCCTACACAATGGCCACCACTGTGCGGTGCATAACTAACAACCACAAAATGGACTCCATTTTGTTTAACGGCTGCTTTGATCGGGCTTACAATTTCCCCCTATTTTTTTAAAACTTAATCAGTCCTACTTGATTAAGCTTTTTATCAAAATGAGAAAACGTTATTTTGTTTTGTTTAAATTTTATAAAAGCATCATATAACTCCATAGTTGTTACTAAACTATTCTTATAGTGTTTTAAAGATTTTTCTATAACTATGTTCAGCGGATTCTTATTTCTTTTTTCTGGAGGATATTTCCACTGGTTATTTAAAACCATGATATATTTAAGTGTATGTCCTTTAAATTCCGGTAAATTTTCTATCAGTGATTTTCTAAAGTTAAGTTGTCCAATATCGTCTTTACTTGCGGTTTTAGTCTCTTTATTCCTACATTCAATTATATAAACAGTATTTTCATGCCAAACCTGAATATCTTCTCTTTCTGTATTATTTCCTGTGTGGACAACATTTTCATAACCAACGGCCTTAAAATAGTCTTTTATAGCTAATTCTAGGGTTGTTGAATCGTTTGTTTCAATTATTGTTTTTAGAAACAAATATTTCTTTTTTAGCGTGCGAAGGCGTCTCTTGATTCGTTTGGTTTTTCTAACCAAATCGACTTTTACTTTGAGCAAAGATTGTGTTTCGTTGAATTGCGAAACGGTATTGATTATATTAACAAAACCCTTATCTGTCATAATTAATTTAAATTATATAAACCATGAAATTGAAGCATAAAATAGAATTTTACAAATACGTCCTTAATTCAAAAGGATGGTTGTTTTATAACCACAAGTTACAAACTTGCGAAGAGTGGGGTTATTCCTTAACTCTATAAAATTTTATACCTTTTATATACATTGTTTCATCATCTGTCAAAATAACATCAGCAATTCCAAAGAGTTCGGATTTCATTATTTTGTAATGGATTTGATTTTGGTAATTTTTTGACATATTAATTGGAACTTCCTCTTTTTTCAAGACTCCACTTTCATCAATATACTCTAAAAAATAAGCATCTGCATTCCCAGAATCCTTGATAGTAATTTTTAAATCCCCTTCAGTGCTTATCCAAGTTTCTTGTATTTTCATATAAAATATTTATTTGATTAATTCTCATATTTCCAAAGTTCTAATTTATTCCATTTATCTTTAGCTTTTTGATAACCATTA
>CAYLSW010000331.1:0-2238 GCA_964386145.1 uncultured Lentimicrobiaceae bacterium
ATGCTCTAAACTGTTTTAGGGTTTGTTTTGGGCTTCATTTTGAATACCAAAGTTATTGGGTTGCAAACCCAAGATATTTTACGAGCTATATTATTGAGCATCAATGCTTTCGGATTACAAATCCGAAAGAGCACATAGGAGTTACTCCATAGGAATGCCTTCGGCACAAATCCGAAAGAGCATACGGGTTAGATACTTCTCCAACTCAGGCGTCTCTCAATAGTTTTTCATAAATGGCATAATTCTCCGCATCGAAGCAGACAAAGAAAACTTTTTCAGGTAAACTATTTCCCGACAGGAAGCTTCGGACAGCATTGATGGCTATTTCTGCAGCCTTTTCTTTGGGAAAGCGATAAATTCCGGTGCTGATGTTAGGGAAAGCAATGCTCTTACAATGGTACTCTGTAGCCAGCTTCAACGCTGTTTCATAGCAGCCTCTGAGTAGCTCGTGTTCGCCGTTGGTACCGCCGTGCCATACCGGCCCGACAGCATGAACAACATATTTTGCCGGAAGGTTATAGCCACTGGTAATTTTTGCAGCGCCTGTAAGGCAGCCGTCTAACTGTCGGCACTCATCCAGCAATCCCCGGCCTGCAGCACGATGGATGGCACCATCCACGCCACCCCCGCCCAGCAAAGTACGGTTAGCAGCATTTACAACAGCATCGACCTGCATTTTGGTAATGTCGTCGTTAACGAGTTTTATTCGTGTATTTTTCATGTTGTTATCGGTTGTTATCTCTGCAAACAAAGCATCAGGACAAAATAATCTGCGAAGCTATTTCCCAGTATGAGAGTCTTGCAAATCTTCCAGTTTTTTGTGCATTTTCCGATAGTTTTTGCGCCAGACTTTTTTACTCCAGTATTTTCCCCAGTAGATATTTGTCCACAGCCTTTCGTGCAGATAGTAAAGAATCAGTTTGGCAACTACATCCACACTGGCAATAGTACTGGCAAACTGCAAGGCCCTGGTGTTATTTTGATTGGTTGAATACAAGATAATAAAATAGGAAATGGCAAAAGTTGTTGCGGAAGCAATCACACGCCAGCTAAGGGCTTTCAGGATACTACGGGTCGGGCTGTCTTTTTTCAGGTATTTTGATTTTACCATTCTCTCTTTTTTGGGTGTGCAAAATTAGGAAAAAAAGTGGTGATTTAGTTTCTTTAGAAATTCATCATGTACCTTGCTGTTTGAGGCAACAATTTCTTTTCCAAAAACATAACCGGCACCACCGTGAAACTTTGTAATGTGTCCGCCTGCCTGCTTCACAATCAGCGCGCCTGCTGCCACATCCCATGGGTGGAGGCCATATTCATAAAATAATTCAAAACGTCCTGCTGCCACGTAGGCCAAATCAACCGCAGCAGAACCTAACCTGCGGACACCGCGGCTGGTTTGCATAAGGTCTTTAAAGAGTGCCATATACGGGTCTAAAAGAGAATAGTCGTAGTAAGGAAAACCAGTGGCAATGAGCGAGTTGTCAAGTATATCTGTATCCGAAACACGTATCTTTTTGCCGTTGAGCAGAGCCGGGCCATCTTTCCACGCATAAAAACATTCCCGGAGGTTGATTTCGTAGACCACTCCGAGTACGGTTTCATCCCCATCGTTGAGCGCTATGGAAATGGAATAAAGTGGAATCTTATGAATAAAGTTGGTGGTACCGTCCAGTGGATCCACAATCCAATTGTAGCGCTCGCCTCTTACCAGTTTATCGTCTTCCTCGGCAATAAAACCTGCTACAGGCAGCATTTTCCGAAGTTCTGCTATGAGGAGTTCTTCCGATTTCTTATCCACGTAAGTCACCAGATTATGTACCCCTTTGTATTCCACATCCGATGTGCCGAGTCTGTCGACCTCTTCGCGAATCATTTGCCCGACTTCCTTGCTTAGGCTCACAACTTGTTCTGTCAATAATTTAATATCCATTTCATCTGTTTATAATTTTGTAATTAACTGTCATCTAATAATATATATTTATCATCGGATTACACGGATTACACGGATTTTTAGTCTCGCCTAAGACGAGACAAATCCGCGTAATCTGCTAAATCCGATGAAAAAAAATATGGGTTTCATCTGTTTATAATTTTGTATTTCGTTGCTTACCAAATGTTTATATTTCACACAAAGACCGCAAAAAGGAATTTACGCTAAGATCGCAAAGCCTTTTAATCATCCCCGTGCCTGCCCGGATTGCAGACGGGCCTGCCCGGATTGCAGACGGGCCTGCCCGG
>CAYLSW010000332.1:0-2233 GCA_964386145.1 uncultured Lentimicrobiaceae bacterium
ATCCCAACCGTCTTTATCTCCGGTTGCAAGATAAATAATATCCTCACCACCTGTGTTTTCAACCACCATATCAGATACTCCGAGCGAATTGTTAAAATCTCCGAGAGGAGTCCAGTTGGAGCCACCGTCAGTGGTTTTCCATACTCCGCCGGCAGCAGAACCGACATAAAGCACATTGGTGTCCACCGGGCTAAATGCGACACGATTGATACGGCCCAGCCCTGCAGAGCCACCAGCACTTTGAGTAGGCCCCTGGCTTATCCACGGCTGATTGTTTTGATTGGTTGCATTAGTATGTGTTTTTAAGTACCGGCGATAAACCATATCGGCAGTTTTATGAGGAAACACACCTGTAACAGGATTTACACGTGTCTGCCAATACCATTCCCAGCGTTTAAACTTTTCCAGGTTTTCATCTTCGTATTTTTCATTTTTAATTCCTTGCTTCTCCCGTTTTAGCTTTTCTTGCGTCCAATAGGAATTAAATGCTTTTTGATAGTCTTTTAAAGTTAACTGATGGGTCTGTACTTTGTTTTGTGGTAGGTTTTTAATCCACTCTTGTCCCTGAACAACATTGATGCCTAATAGGAAAAAAAAGCAAAAGGCCAGCCTGATAAATCTTGTTTTTGTGTTTAAATGTTTCATAATGTATAAATTTGTCTCAAAGTGCCTATTTCCTACTACTTTTCCAAGTATTTTTCGGTTCAATATATGAATGGTAGTTATTTGTACCTGAATACTATGCTTTTCTGTATGAATGGAATTTGAAGGGACTTTTTTTTTGGTTTTCCGAATGTATTTTGGAGGGAAATTTTAACAATTTTTTAAAAAAATCGTCTGAAATTGTCCGGAAGAGGATGCCAGACGAAGTTTCGTACCAAAGTTATTGCCATTTCTCCCGAAAAACCGGAGTATCTTGATAAGATGGCTGAGAAAACCGGTGCCCGGTTCACTTTGTTGTACTATGAAGGGTATCGTATTGCCAAAGGGTATTTTGAAGCGGATTTTCTTGCGGGGAGATTCTTCACCCCGCTACCTTCCCACAAGCCAGCCGGGCGGGGTTCTGAATTGCGGCTGTGGTGAAGGGGTTGAAGCTTTTGTATCAGGCGCATCTATTTTCTCCCCAAAAAAGACAGTTTATCTCAGAACTATCGTGTGTGTTGGCTTGCAGAGCGGAGATAGTGAAGAGTCTCCCTCCAAAAAAGGAAAGTTTATCTCAGAGCCGGCTTTCAGGCAGGCAAAAGCGCAAGCGCCGGCGAAGAGTCTCCCCGCTTCAATATTGCACCTTGGGCAAAAAGGGTATTTTGAAGCGGGGGGGGCTTGCAATAGAGACGAATTGGGAAATAGGTTTTTAACAACAATCCGCTACCCATCTTTTCCGCCCATTCAGGAGCAAGACCACCTGAAAGGGCGACTACCGCTCTTCAGGATTTGCAATCCGGAAGTTCTCATTAAACCGGATTAAAAATCCTTATACCTCTTTACATTTGGATTGCAAATCCGAATGAGCGCATATTTCTTCATCAGGAATTTTGGCGTTTCAGTCACCCCCTGGTCGCCTGCGCACCGGCTGACACTGACCTGAAAGATTGTACCTTGAGGCTTTTTTTGTGGTTTTGCCAGACAGAGCCAACAAGGTCATCCGCAAGTTGAACATCAGCCGGGGCAGCATGCCCGGTACGGTAGTCGATCCCAAGAAAATCTTTAAGCTGGCGCTGGATCACAATGCTTCTCCCATTATCCTGGCTCATAATCACCCATCTAATGACCTGAAACAGAGTGAGAACGATTTGAAACTCACCAAAAAACTGTTAGAAGCCGGAAAAGCACTTGAAATCCCGGTACTGGATCACATCATTGTTGGAAACGATAATTACTACAGCTTTGCAGATGAGAGTATTTTGGGATAAACGGACGAAAAATCCAAGTCTTATTTGATGACAAAGTGTATATACAAATAAGTTGTATGCCATGCTAAAAAAGAAATCAATATGAAAACAATATGGAATCTAATGAGCTATACAAACTAATAGGACAGATAACCTATTCATACACCTTGATAGATTTTTTAATATCGCATTTTGCAGCCGATTTAGTAAAGTACTCCCCATTCTTCAGACCTCGAATTGACTTTTCTTAGTTGAATTTTTAATTCTTTTTTGTATTATTATTTCCCGATATTAATGGCATTTGTTCTCTGTCCTTTTTCCTTTCTGTTCATGACTTTATGATG
>CAYLSW010000333.1:0-2223 GCA_964386145.1 uncultured Lentimicrobiaceae bacterium
AGAGTTTATGAAAACAAATCTGTCAAATCAAACCAAAGAAAAGTTTCATACTTTATTTGGAAAGGGAGTACGTTTTAACGATACCGAACGTATTGTTTATTCCCATGACATGGGTGTGATACCCAAACAAATCCAGAAGATGTTCAATAATATTCCCGATGGCGTTTTTCAACCCAAATCACGGGAACAAATTGTCGAACTGATGGATTATGTATCGCAGGAAAATATCCCGATTATCCCGCGGGGAGCAGGAACAGCCGGATTCGGGGGAAGTGTCCCGACAAAGGGAGGAATTGTTGTTGATATGGTGAGGATGAACCGGATTCTAAACATCGACGTAACAAATAAAACCTGCCAAGTTGAACCGGGTGTAATATGGGCTCACGCTGAAAAAGCGGTAGCCGAACATAATCTTGCGCTCAGGCTTTTCCCTTCAAGTGCTAACTCATCAACTGTGGGCGGATGGACAGCACAGGGTGGCAGTGGTTACGGAAGTTATGAGTTTGGAAGGTTTCGCGATAACATAGCTGAGGTTGAACTCCTTCAACCCGACAACAAGATTGTTAAACTGTCTGGTGATAAATTGGATTTTGTTTATTCTCTTTGCGGAATAACCGGTATTATTTTAAGTGTTACTTTCTATTTGAGAGAGAAACACGAAGAAAGTGTCCGGCTCACCTCATTCGGCAAATTGGAAAATGCCGTTAGATTTTTGAATTTATTACACGAAAATAATATTCCTCTCTGGAATGTTACCTTCTCAACACCGGGTCTGACCTCATTAAAACAGCAGGCAAGCGGGCATAGGATTTTAAACGAAAATTTGTACCATATTGCAATGGTGATGACAAAAGACAAAGGCAAGGAATATGATTCTGCCATTAAAAAATTGCTTGCTGCTACTCAGGGAAATTTGCTTAGCTCTGACAAAGCAAAAGAAGAGTGGGACGATAAATTTTACCCAATGAGATTTAAAAAACTCGGCCCTACACTTATTGCGTCTGAAGTGGTCAATCCAATAAGAAATATTGACAAATTCATCAACGAAATTGAAAACAGGTTCAAAAGCAAATTCGCACTGGAAGGCACTATGGTGGGCCCCGATAAAATGGCGATGCTCGGTTTTATGCTTTCTGACGAAAGAAAGCTTGGTTTCCCGCTTGCTTATGCTAATTCTTTGGATGTCATAGAAACAAGTGAGAAATATGACGGACAGCCATTTTCCATAGGAATGTATTTCACAGGAAAAGCAGAAAGAATATTTGGCAGGGAAAAATTACTTAAACTATGGAAATATAAACTTTCTGTTGACCCGAACGAAATTATGAATCCGGGTAAAATAGTCCCTTCTTCCCTTGACAAAAATTCGCCTACAAAATTGCTCGGTATGGCCATGAAAATGGCAAATTCCAGCAGAAGGCTTGTCGGGCTTGCCGGATTGCTCCTTACAGACGCACAAGGTGTAAGCTCTAAATCTCCATTAAATGATGACGTTACGCGGGACACTTTTAATTGTGCCTTATGCGGATACTGCAGAGATGTTTGTACTGTATTTGGTGCTAATCCCTGGGAGAGCAACTCGCCACGAGGCAAATACTTTTTAATGAATCAACTTATTCAGGGAAAGATTGATATGACCGAAGAAGTAGCAAGAGTCTTTTCAATTTGCGCTACTTGTAAAAAATGTGACAGAGTCTGTCAGGTCAATTCTCTTAACACCTTTAACTGGATGAAAGTTAGGTTTGATCTTAAAAATATGGATATGGAAAATACAGGTCTTGCCGCTATCCGTAAAAATGTGGTCGAGGCGGGGAATTTCTGGGGTATCAGTAGGAAAGATAAGACACAATGGATAGATGTTCCCTATCTTGACAAAGGAAAAGTTGCCTATTGGTCAGGCTGTTGGGCTTCAACTGTAACAGATAATATGGCAAAAGCATTTACAAGAATCCTTGATAAAGCCGGTCAGGAATTTGTTTGGTTCGGCGAGAAGGAAAACTGCTGCGGATTATACCTCGCGCTCGGCGGATACAAAGAGGATTTGGAGAAGAAAGTGAGAGAAAACCTGGAACTATTTATCGAACGGGAAGTGGGAACAGTAGTATTCTCATGTCCAGGATGTTATGCTTTCTTTAAGGAAAACTATGCCAAGATGGCCAAAGAAATGAATATTCCATGTAATGTTGAATTTAAACATTCAACTGTTTTCCTGAATGAATTACA
>CAYLSW010000334.1:0-2206 GCA_964386145.1 uncultured Lentimicrobiaceae bacterium
TCTTTTAAATTATGCCTCAAACATTATCCATAATAATTCCCGCTTTCAACGAAGCCGATACCATTAAAATCATTTTGAAAAAAATAATTTCCGTTCAACTGATTCATAAAGTACGGAAAGAGGTCATTGTGGTGGATGATGCGTCACAAGACGCTACTGCCGATGAGGTGGATATTTTTATGAAAAGTCATCCGGAGGAAAATATTAAAATCTTCAGGCAGGATTTTAATCAGGGGAAAGGTGCTGCCATACATCGTGGTATATCCGAAGCTGTCGGTGATTTTATTGTTATTCAGGATGCCGATACCGAGTACAATCCGGCAGAATATAATGTGTTGTTGCAGCCGGTTATGGATGGTTTTGCCGATGTGGTTTACGGATCGCGTTTTATGGGCGGCGAGCCTCATCGTATTTTGTTTTTTTGGCATTCCATTGGAAATAAATTGCTTACAGCCCTCTCCAATATGTTTACTAATTTGAACCTCACGGATATGGAAACAGGCTACAAGCTGTTTCGTGCCAGTATGCTCAAGTCGTTGCTGCTGAAGGAAAACCGTTTTGGCTTTGAGCCTGAAGTAACGGCAAAAATTTCCAGAATATCCAAAGTGAGAATCTATGAAGTGGGCGTTTCTTATTACGGCAGGACCTACGACGAAGGAAAGAAAATCGTCTGGTACGATGGTTTCCATGCTATTTACTGTGTGCTGAAATATAACATCTTCGACAGAAGATATTTTAAATAATCTGCGACAACCGATTGGAAAAGAAGTCCTCATTTTCTGATCGGCTATTTTGAAGATAGAAATTTTGGAGATGAAAAAAGAAAGATGATGAGGTTTACACATAAAAAAGAATCAACACTTGTCTTGTCGTTACTGTCGATTTTCTTCTTGGCATCCGTCGTTATCATTTTTAATACGGAAAATAGTTTTGGTGGAGGCGACTCGTTTTCTCATTTTAAACTGGCGTATTGGGGATGGAAATATCCCAAACTGCTTTTCGACGACTGGGGAAAACCGGTTTACACTATTCTGGTGTCGCCTCTTGCCCAAATAGGGATGAATTTTGCCCGCCTGTACAATGTGCTGATGGGATTGCTTACTGCTTTTTTTGCATGGAAGCTGGCCCGCAAACTCAATCTTAACAATGCCTGGCTTGTGGTGTTGCTTGTGCTGTTTACTCCTATTTATTTCAGCCTCATGTTTGCCGCACTTACCGAGGTTACTTTCAGCATGTTGCTAATGCTGTCGTTATTATTTTTTTTTAAACGAAAATACTTCTGGTCAGCGGTGGTCATCTCGTTTTTGCCTTTGGTACGGAACGAGAGCGTGGTGCTGTTTCCCCTTTTTCTGCTGGCTTTTGGTCTGAAAAAACAGTGGAAAGTACTGCCGTTTTTTATGGTCGGATTTTTTATTATCAGCTTGCTTGGGCGACCTTTTTATCACGGCTTTTGGTGGCTTATCACCGATATGCCTTACAAAAGCGGCGCTGCGGATATCTACGGCCATGGCAGCCTTTTTCATTTTATCATCCAAACAAGAGGCATTCTGGGATACCCCATCGCCGGACTTTTTTGTGTGGGACTGTTGGCGGGAGTGTGGCTTTGGATAAAAAAAGACCATTTTCAGATGAGCCAACGATTTTATTTCCTGCTACTTATCCCCGCCGCTTATCTTCTGTATCTTGCTGCCCATTCGTATGTTTGGTGGAAAGGTATCGGTAATTCCCTGGGACTTATCCGGGTCATTGGAGCTGTTACACCTTTGGCAGCCATCACAGCTTTATACGGTTTCGATGTTTTGACAGCTGTTTTTTCAAAATACAGAAAAATAATGGTGGCTTTTGCGGCTCTGTTGCTGTTGTGGATTATGTATGCAGGAGCCACAACTCATCTGGATGGTTTTAAAAAGAGCAGACCGCAGCATATTTTGGCGTTGGCATGTAATTACCTGGAACAAAATGGTTTGGCAAAATACAAAATCTACTATTTTTCCAATTATGTTCCTTTCCGG
This sequence comes from uncultured Lentimicrobiaceae bacterium, assembly GCA_964386145.1. Classification (GTDB taxonomy): domain Bacteria; phylum Bacteroidota; class Bacteroidia; order Bacteroidales; family F082; genus Sulfidibacterium. Next base: position 2,013 of record CAYLSW010000334.1, read on the forward strand.
TTAGGTATTGACCCTTTCGACCAGAACCATTCTTCGGAGGGAGTCCCGTCCGTACCAAATATATCCACCGTCATTCCCGACAACAGCATCATTGTCTGGGATGCCCATTTTGGCCCCAACGAAGGAAAGACGCCTTTGGAAAAACTGCTTGATGATAATGGTTTGCAGGTTTTAAATATTTTTCGGCCAGAGGT
>CAYLSW010000335.1:0-2185 GCA_964386145.1 uncultured Lentimicrobiaceae bacterium
ATGAAAGAGCTGTGGAGCTGGCTTTCACTCTCTTTCGACCGCCCGGAACGGGTTTTTGGTAAAATAAAAAAATGTACTTCTTTTGATGCTTACGAAGATGCTGTGAATCATACGCTGGAAAACTACGTATGGATGGGAAAAGGTCTGCAGAATAAAGGTTAATATAGCCCCCATTTACCGACAAATTCCTGTCATTCACCGATTTTTCTTTTCCGTATCCTTTCATCCGGCCTATATTTGCAACAAATTAAAAAACAGAAGATGATGGAAAATAATTCCGGAAGACAACATAACTCACAAAACGGTAAGCTGGTCATCGGTGGGTTGTTGATTTTTGTAGGTGCCATTTTAATGCTCTCCAACCTCAATTTCTTTGACTTCAACATGGGAAGTTATCTTTTCTCATGGAAAAGTATTCTTATATACATTGGGCTGGTTATGCTGGCCAGTCGTACTAACAAAAAACCAGCATACATTTTAATTGGTATTGGCGTTTTCTTCTGGTTACCCGACATTTTCGGCTACTATGTTCGATTCAGAGATGTGCTGTGGCCGACTATATTTATCGGGCTTGGGTTACTACTTATTTACCGGCAACGTCCGCCACGGAGCATCAGCTATGATGCCAATGGTCATCCGGTGGAAGACTACAGCGGTTTCCTGAATGATGTCTCCCTGTTTGGTGGTGGGATAAAAATTATCCAGTCTAAAAACTTTAAGGGAGGCAACATTACAGCCGTTATGGGTGGCTCGGAATTTGATCTCCGCCACGTGGAATTAGCCTCAAAAGTTGCTGTCATTGACGTCTTTACGGTGTTTGGCGGTACTAAATTCATTGTTCCCGAAAATTGGACTGTGCAGTCGGATGCCATCTCCATTCTCGGTGGATTTTCAGACAAACGGGCAGTAAGCATGAATTCCACAGGAGATAATATACTGGTCATCAATGGCTTGGTCATACTTGGCGGTATTGAAGTGAAAAGTTTCTAATCATAAAATTAAATAAATAATGAAATCAAAAATAGCCGCTTATTTATTATGGTTTTTCTTTGGGTTTTTTTCTGCTCATCGTTTTTATCTTGGAAAAATCGGTACTGGAATTCTATATCTACTCACCGGCCAGCTTTTTGGTATCGGATGGGTCATCGACCTTTTTCTGATCAATGGTATGGTAGAACGTTACAACTTAGAAGCCCGCGTAAGTAAAATAGAAACCGTGTGGGTATAATAACTTGCTGAAAAAAAGGAAAAAGATATTAAGATGATGTTGAATCCCGTTTCAAAAAATAAAAATTACTTTATCGGTTACCTTGCCATTTGGGTGCTCATCATAGCGATGCATACGCTGGTACTCAATTTCTTTTACGGTATAAACGGGATGGAAAGCTTGACCGATGCACTTGTTTTTAATCTCATTTTCTTACTTATCGGTTACAGTCTTTGGTATGTCATCAGGTTTAACTTAAAAGAAAAACCGTCTTTTCTAGATCTGCTTTTCAACCATCTGCTGATTGCTTCCGTTGTCATTGTCCTTTGGCTGCTGATGGGTTACTTTACCATGCAGAATTTTTATGGTACCGATGAAACTTACATGGCATTTCTAAGAAACTCGTTGGCCTGGCGTGCCGTCATGGGATTGTTTTATTACCTGCTTTTCGTCATGTTTTATTATCTAATCCTTTATTATGATGACTTGCAGGAAAAGCTAAAGATCGAAAGTAAATTACAAAATCTGGTCACCAAAGCGGAGCTGGAGACTTTAAAATCACAAATCAATCCTCACTTTCTTTTTAACAGTTTGAATTCCATTAGCTCACTCACCATAACCAGTCCCGGGAAAGCCCAGGAAATGGTTATCAAACTATCAGATTTTCTACGCTATTCGCTGAGCCACGATAAAAGTGAAAAAACCAGTCTGCAAAAGGAATTTGAAAACCTGAAACGCTACCTTGAGATTGAAAAAATACGTTTCGGAAAACGATTGAATTTTGTTTACAATATTCCCGAAAGCTGTTTTAAACACATGATTCCTAATATGATTCTGCAACCGCTTATCGAAAACTCCATAAAACACGGCGTTTACAACAGCTCCGATGAAGTACAAATTGAGATTTCCTGTAAAGAAGAAAGTGCGTATCTTGTCATCGAAATCAGCAACGATTATGACCCGGAGGTGAAAAAACCC
>CAYLSW010000336.1:0-2159 GCA_964386145.1 uncultured Lentimicrobiaceae bacterium
ATCAATTTCGTTTACTTCGGCAAGCAACAATTTCGAGTTGGCTATTGCCGTGGCGGTAGTTGTTTTCGGGATAAATTCGGGAGAGGCATTTGCCGCTGTTATCGGCCCGTTGGTAGAGGTGCCTGTGCTAATTTTGCTTGTAAAAGTTGCCCTGAAATTCAGAAAGAAATATTTTTCGGTGGATGAGTTGAAAGATATAGCTCATTAACAGATAAATCCGGTTCGGATTTTCTGTAGCTTTGCGTAAAAACATTATGATATGATAGGAATACATACGGAAAAAAAGCGGTTTTTTCTTGTACTGATCATCTTTTTGGTGCTTCTTGTCTTTTACCCCTTTCAAAAGCCGAAACCTATCCGGTATGTTGACCGCACTACCGGACAAATAAAAACCGAACAGGTCGAAGCCGGAGGCTGGCTTTTCTGGTTGTACAATAACCCCGTGGGAGAGCTTTCGCTCAACGCTGTTATCAAACGGAAATTTGCTTCGGAATGGTACGGAAAACGAATGGATAAACCCGGATCTGTGAGTAAAATTGCTCCTTTTATCAAAAAATATCACATCCGGATGAGTGACTTTCAAAAGATAGATTATACCTCTTTTAACGATTTCTTTATCCGGAAATTAAAACCGGGAGCAAGAGAGATGGATACCAATAAAAATGTGGTTATCTCGCCCGGTGACGGAAAAATACAGGCATGGGGAAACATTGAATATCAAACTTTTATTGTCAAAGGCTACCGCATGAACCTGCATGATTTTTTGCAAAACGATTCGCTGGCACAAGTCTATGCCGCCGGCAGCCTGATTCTTTTGCGGTTAAGTCCGGCAGACTATCACCGGTTTCATTTCCCGGTGAGTGGCAGGCTTTCTCCGGTGGTAAAAATCAAAGGGGAGTACTATTCGGTAAACCCCATAGCACTTCGGCAGGACATCCGGATTTTTTGCGAAAACAAAAGAAAATACCAGATCATTTCTTCCAAAAAATTCGGTCCTGTGCTGATGTCGGAAATCGGTGCCACTTTCGTGGGAAGCATTATCCTGACCCATCGTGGCGACACGGCAATAAAAGGCAAAGAAGCCGGCTATTTTAAATTCGGCGGCTCTTCCATTATCATGCTTTTTAAAAAAGGGAAAATCACCATCGATGCCGACCTGTTGAGAAATACCCGTAATCATCTGGAAACGCAGGTACTGATGGGAGAGCATATAGCGACAGCAAACTAAACTCCGGGGTGATTTGTTCAATAGTGGACGCCAAATTACTCAAGCGTGGAACCTACTTCAAGCGTGGACGCTTGAAGCGGGAAAAAAAACAAATGGTTCAAGCGTCCGCACAAATGGTTCAAGCGTCCGCACAAATGGTTCAAGCGTCCGCTTGGACCATTATTCTATTTCAGCGGAAAAATATGTTGTCCCTTCAAATACTCCATCACTTTCTCGGCATTGATCTCGTTTTCCTGCGGCCTGAATTTCAACAGCGTGTTTTCAGGAACCTCATAAGGCATATCCAGTCCGGGAATATGGCGGACTTCTCCTTTTTCAAAACGCTTGTATAAATTGCCATCGGCATGTTTTTTACAATACTTCATATCCGCATCCATATAAATCAAATGGAATCGGCCGGGGCCGATAATTTCGGCTACCTGCTCACGAATACTCACGTCAGGTGAAGCAAACGAGCAGATAGTGATAATACCCTGATCATTAAGGATGCGGGCAATGTGTGCCACCCGGCGAAGATGTTCGGCACGGTCGGCAGGATTGAAATCCAGCTCTCGCGGAAGTCCCGAACGTACCGATTTCCCATCCAGAAGTACCACCGTGGCGCCCGAACCCATCAACTCTTTTTCCAGCACAAAAGCGAGCTCATTTTTGCCACTACCGTAAAGTCCGGTAATCCAAAGCGTAACCCCTTTCTGGTTATAATGTTTTTCGCGTTCTTCGCTGCTCACCAGACTCCGCCCTTCGGTAATCATATTTTTTTCGTCATCGGTGATGCGAGAGGGAAGTGCATTGCTGTCTAACTTATCAAGAATCATCCCAACGGCCACGGTGTTATGTGTGATCGGGTCGATGAGGATAAGCGCCCCGGTCTGGCGGTTCTTTTTGTAAGCATCGAAGTAAAGCGGCTCTACAGTCGTCATGATCACCCGTC
>CAYLSW010000337.1:0-2150 GCA_964386145.1 uncultured Lentimicrobiaceae bacterium
GCAAAGTGCTGAAAAGAAGAAGAGCTAAAGGAAGAAAAAAACTTTCTGTTTCTGATGAATACAGATAAGTAAGCGAACGTAAGTTCAATTTTTCATTGACAGCTAAAAGGAACAGAGACTGCCTCAACTTGTTTGTGACGGTCTCTTTTTTGTGCCCGGTTGTTTCCTGATTTTTAGCTGACTTACTCTGAATGATTATTTGCCTTCGCCTTTTTGCTTCCCCGGTACATCTCAAATTTAATGAAGCGGCTTTCTAACGGTCCGTTGTACAGGATAATCTTTCGGGATGGCCGTAAGCCGATAAATTTAGCAACTTCCAGATTTCCGGTGATAATCCAGGCTTCATAACCCTGAAATCTGTTTTTCAGCACATCGCCGATGTGTTTATAAAGCTCAATAAGTTCATCTTCCTCAAGACGCAGACCGTATGGCGGATTAAACATTAAAATACCTTTGCCGCTTTCGGGATTAACTTTTTCAAAAGGCTTATTGAGCAGCATGACGTCTTTGTCAATACCGGCATTCCTCAGGTTGGAACGGGCAATACCAAAAGCTTTATACGATTTATCAGAAGCTATGATGGGATTCTCGTATTCGCAAATTTCTTCGGCAGCTTCCTTTTTTATTTGTCTGAAAAGCTCCGGGTCAAAGTCATTCCAGTTTTCGAACGAAAAATGTTTACGGTAATAGCCGGCAGGAATGTGCATGGCTTCCATGGCTGCTTCTATGGGAATGGTACCAGAGCCGCACATGGGATCGATGAAGTCGCCCTCTTTTTCCCAGCCGCTGAGCTTAATCATACCGGCAGCAAGTACTTCATTCAGCGGTGCCTTGTCAACAGCAACACGATAGCCTCTTTTGTGCAACGAATCGCCGGAACTATCCAGCGAAATAGTGCATTCATCCTGGCTAATGTGCACATCGATGTGCATCTCGGCATTCTCTTTACTGACGAACGGTCGTTTTCCCAGCTTCTCACGAAACTGGTCGGCAATGGCATCTTTTGTCTTCAAAGCCACATAAAGTGAGTTGGTCAGCGACGAATGGAAAACCGAAGCAGAGACAACAAAGGTTTTCCCGACATCAAAAAGTGCCGGCCAGTCGATACGCTTAACTTTTTCGTAGAGTTCCTGTTCATTTTTCACCGAGAAAACGCCAATGGGTTTTAGAATACGTAGTGCTGTACGACACAGGTAGTTAGCTTTATACATCAAGGCTTTGTCACCTCGAAACAAAACCACCCTGTTTCCAGGTTCTACCGAATTGGCTCCCAGCGATTTGAGTTCATCAGCCAATACATTTTCAAGTCCGGCGAGGGTTTTGGCTGTTAAGTCTATACCTTTTTCAAATGTTCTTAAATTTTCCATCGCTGCAAAAATAGGGAAAACACAATAACTTCAGAAGGGATAAATTTAGGCGTGGACGCCTGACTGAGAATGATTACTTCAGGCGTGGACGCCTGAAGCGGGGGAGGCGTAAACGCATGAAGCAGTGGGGCCTTTACCAGCTACTTTCCAAAATGTTCTATTTTTGTAAAAAAAATATGACCATAAACGAAGCACAAGATCAGGTAGATCAGTGGATAAACACTACCGGCGTGAGGTATTTCAACGAGTTGACAAATATGGCTATGCTTACGGAGGAGGTGGGTGAAGTGGCCAGAATTATAGCACGGAGGTACGGCGAGCAGTCGTTTAAGGAGTCGGACAAAGCGGTTGACCTCGCCGATGAATTGGCAGATGTGCTTTTTGTGTTGATTTGCCTCGCCAACCAAACGGGTATTGATTTGGAAAAAGCGCTGGTAAAAAACCTGGTAAAAAAAGAGATACGTGACAAAACCCGCCACAAAAACAATTCGAAACTCAGGTAAAGGTTTATTATGAAATAAACTATCCGTTTCAATTCTTATCCTTTTAGCCTGATTAATTCACAAGCTTTTCGTCATGAGAATTCAAAATACGAAGAGTAAAGGTGAGCGCAGATTTTCGACTTGCAGCAGTAGCCTTAGCTATTTCGAAAATCGGAAATCAAGCATTGCCTTTGATCAAAGCAGTTTTGCTTCGCATATAGATCAATTTGTGAATTAATCAGCTTAGGGGCTTGTTAAGAAACAACTACTCCGTTTATACTCATTCTTTTGCCCGCTAACT
>CAYLSW010000338.1:0-2148 GCA_964386145.1 uncultured Lentimicrobiaceae bacterium
ACACTGGCTTTTACCATTTACTATTATTTCTCTGATCTTGTTATTGTGTATTCCCGGTATCTTAACCCCCATGTTGTAAGAATATTTCCTGAACATTGGCAGCAGGCGTCAAAAAGACGCAAAGTACAGCGCAGGATAAAGAGGAGAAACCGGAAAAAGTTTTCCTGGAGAAATAAATTTGTGGTCAAATTACGCAGGGGTTATGGTATGTGGGGCATCATTCTGCTGACACCGGTTTTATTGTCGCTCCCCATTGGAGCATTTTTACTTCGAAAATACTATCGCGAAAATAAACTCTCGTTTCCTCTTATGCTTGCTTCCATTGTGGTAGAGGGCTTTCTGCTTTGTGTTATTTACTGGAGCGCTACCCATTATTGACTTTTGACTTTAAAATCATTGTTCTCAATGAACAGTCATCGTAAATGCAAAAGAGAAGCCGGTAAAATTCCCCACATTTCTTCCCATTAAGTCTATCGGTGTATAAAACACAATAATAAATGATTTCCCGGTTTCTATGGTTACCCCGGGATGAAAACTTAAAAGGTAAGCATCCGGATTTCCGGACTTAAAGTGGTTGTATTGAAAACTGAATCCTCCAACCAATTGTAAAGTTTGATGAAAAACATAATATCCGCAATCGCTGTCAAAAAAATAATCGTCTGAAAGAGAACCCTCATAGCAGAAAGAATTTTGGTACTGCGCTGACACATCAAGAGATAAACGGGATGTAAAGTGGTGGGTTATGGCAATACCTGTGGCTATTCCAATGGACTTGCCAAAAAAACCGGTTTTTCTGATATTAAAGTTTGATTCGTTGGAAAAATTAATACCCAATAGTGCAACGCACAAAAGCTTCTCGTGGTGTACAAACCGGTATTTAGCGCCAAAAGAGAGGGAACTCAGGTTTGCTGTTACAAAAGTTCCGATTTCAAGATTTTTATTTACACCGTACGTAAACCGGAAGAACATATATTTTAAAATAACGGCACTGTCAGGATCTAACGAAACAGGATAATTTTTCCCATCATTGTCAAAGGCGTTCTTCCCGTACAAATAAGTAAAAGAGGGTTCGGCTTCGAGAGTCTTTGCAGAGACCAATGTTGCATCAAGGGCTGTAAGTTTGGATGCCGAAACACCAGATACCTGAGCTGAAACAGTACCTCCCATCAATCCTGAAAGAATAAATGGAACGAAACCGATATGGAATTTGATGGCACCTGGATGAAAAGATTTCATGTCTGTTTTATTTTTTGTGGAACAAAAATAAAACAGGCGGAATGGATAGAAAATACCTATCACACGGTATTTTCCGGGTTTTGAACGATATAAGAAAATTCCTTCACTGCTTAATTCTGAAATTTTATGGTAACCTGTCTTTCGGCATATTGATTATCTCAACTCATAACGGGGGAGAACAACTTTACAAAGTCAGCGTTGTAATGTTGGCTTTTTGGTGAAACTTTTCTTTCACTTTCGCGTTTATTCTATCCAATTTCTGACGTCCTGACGTCCCTTACATCTCATAAATCTCATCAATGAGATGTTGGTATTTATGCTTAACGGCTCTTCTTTTAAGTTTTAGCGTGGGCGATAGTTCACCGGTTTCCGGACTCCAGCTGTCGCAGACCAGTCGGAAAATTTTGATTTGTTCCACGTGTCCCAACTTTTTATTATACCTGTCCACCTCCTCCTGATAGCGATCAACAACCTTTTTCTTTTTGACCAAATCCATATTGTCGCGATAAGTAACATGGTGCAAATGGCACCAGGCATGCAGGTAATCAAAATCGGGAACAATCAGGGCGGCAGTAAGTTTGCGGTTTTCACCAATCACCATCAGTTGTTCGATAAACATAGATTCTTTCAGGACATTTTCCACCAGTTGAGGAGCGACATATTTTCCACCTGAGAGTTTAAAAATTTCCTTTTTACGGTCGGTAATACGCAAAAAGCGATCTTTATCCAGCTCGCCAATATCGCCCGTATGGAACCAGCCATCCGGTTCCAGCACTTCGCGTGTTTTTTCAGGATCTTTATAATAGCCCATCATCACATTATCACCGCGCACCAGAATTTCACCATCGCCGGCAATCTTCACCTCAATTTCGTCCGGCACAACGCCTACCCATCCAAAGCGGATATAGGGAT
>CAYLSW010000339.1:0-2146 GCA_964386145.1 uncultured Lentimicrobiaceae bacterium
ATTGGGGAGAACTTCTCAGCACATTATTAATAACAAAGGGGTTATTGGTATTGGATATAACACCCAACATGATGAATATGAGCACAATAATGGGTTCTGTGAATACAGCCAAACTTGCCGAACGTGAGGTGCCGAGATGGGCGTAATTGCTGCGGCTGTCGATGGCAGAGAATTTTTTGATGGCTGCCGCTGCACCAAAAAACAGTCCCCCGCCAATAAAATCGGCACTCGGTGCAAATGGTAAAGGAAAAGCAGTGATTATCGGCAAAATCATCGCCAGGAATGCATAGAACATGACGATAACATAAGGTCCCAGCCGAAAAACAGGTGAAGATATTTGTGGTACCAGGCTCTCTTTGTGAAAAAGCTTGACGAGATCGAAATAGGGTTGAAAAACGGAGGGACCCTGTTTGGATTCCATACGTTCTTCAAGAGACAGTTGCACGCCCACTACCAACGGAGCAGCGAGGAGCACATATACTATTTCAATAAGACTATATAAATATAACATGGCATATACTTAAAATAGATTAATTGCAATCATTATTTAAGTAGGAGCCATTGGTTGTGATACACAACTATTAAGGGATTGTTACGAAATAATCTATCAGTTTAGACTCGTTATTTCATAATAAACCCTAAGCGAGTTCCTCCGCTAAGCGTTTATAATTTTGGCGCAAAAATAAATAAAGATTTACTTAAAAATAACAAAATCTGAAAAAAAACTTAAACGTTGCGCAAATCAGCTATATCGTCATCCTACTGGCGCGCGAATGTTTCGCATGCTCTTACTGTAATATTAAGGCTTAGCACTGGCGCGCGTTTGCAACGCGTGCCATTTTCACCAACAACGAAAACTCCACTGGTGCATGAATCCTCGTGTGTCCTGACTGTAATAGAATCTCACACCGGCATGAAAAAAAACCGGGTATTCAAAATATTTTACTACTATGTATTGCATGGTATTAGTTTTTACCTTATATTTGCGGCATGGAAACAACAAAAAAAGGAGTACAAATGCGCAAAGGGGTTTTGGAACTTTGTATTTTATCCATTCTCTCCCACAATGAAATGTACACTTCTGACCTGCTGGCAACACTCAAAGTGGCACAGCTACTGGTTGTTGAAGGGACAATCTATCCTCTTCTGAGCAGACTGAAAAACGAAGGCCTGTTGAAATACCGGTGGGAAGAATCGCCCACCGGTCCACCACGTAAATATTTCAGCTTAACGGAAGAAGGCAAATCCACGCAGGAGACTTTAAAAACCAAATGGCAGCAACTTAGTGAGTCAGTAAACCGTATCATCAAACAATAAGCCTTATGAAACAGACCAGAACAGTAAACCTCGCAGGTATTAATTTTTATCTGGACGAAGATGCCTACCGGGTTTTAGATAATTATTTAGAAGAACTAAAGAGGCACTTCAAAGGTCAGGAGGGAGCCGCAGAAATAATTTCGGATATCGAAAACCGGATGGCCGAGCTTTTCCAGCAGAAGTTAAAAACGCCACAGACTGTTATCACACAGGAAGAGGTGAATAAAGTAATTGCCATACTTGGGAAGCCCGGTGATTTCGACAACGAAAATCCGGAAGAAAACACAAAAAGCAGCAAGAAACGCAACATGAAACGGCTTTATCGTAATATGGACGACCGTATTCTGGGTGGTGTCTGTTCGGGACTTGGCGCTTACGTAAATCTTGATCCGGTTATCATCCGGATAATTTTTATTATTGTCACCCTGTCCGGGATATCCATCCTGGTATATATAGTGATGTGGATTATAATTCCACCGGCGCTTACAACGGCTGAGAAACTGGAGATGCAAGGTGATCCCGTAAATATCAATAACATCGAAAAAACAATAAGAAAAGAGATGGATCATCTCAAAGACAAGCTGAATGATCTTTCAGAACAGGCTAAAAATGCCTTTAAACGTAGAAAATAATAATCACTCTCCTCAAAGGCAGTTTTGGTTTGTCCACATAAGGAGCTTTTGAGCCTTCCTTGTTTATTGGAATACAGAACATAGATTAGCGATTTTGGAATTCTTAAGTTGTCAATGCAGGAATCAGGAAGACTATTTTGAACTATACTTAAAACGGGATAAATTTAGACATTTATTAAAACATCTTTAATCCGGTG
>CAYLSW010000340.1:0-2134 GCA_964386145.1 uncultured Lentimicrobiaceae bacterium
GAGATGAATTATAGTGGATGATCTTGGTTAGCAACTCCTTTCCTGTCCCTGTTTCACCCGTAATAAGAACATTACTGTCCGAACCGGCTGCTATCCTGATTAACTCAAATAAGTCAGCATTCTCCTCGGGACTGCCTACAAAGGAAGAAAAGTCAAATTTCTGCTCAAATTGAGATCGCAGGCGTTTATTCTCTGATTTCACTTTTTTCAATTCACAAACTCTCTCCAGAATGGCCAGTAATTCTTCAATCTGAAAAGGTTTTGTAAGATAATCGTATGCCCCTGCTTTCAATGCTTTCACTGCCGTAGAGACACTTGCATAAGCTGTCATCAGGACGACAGCGGTATGTGGGCTGAGCTGTATTATTCTTTCCAGCAATTCGAGACCATCCATGCCCGGCATTCTCATATCCGTAATTACAACATCGGGTTTTTCTTCCAGAAGTCGCTGCAATGCTCCGGCACCACTTGAAAACTCAAAAACAGTATAGCCTTCGTCACGAAGTCCATCAGCAATGGTAACACGCAAAATACGCTCATCATCTACAATAAAAATCTTTAGTTCTTTCATAAGGATATACTCTCTAAGTTGCCATCGGAAATTTAATCAATATTTGCATACCGCCACCATTCCTGTTTTTTGCAATAATATCTCCACCATGCTCTTTGATAATATTATAACTTACGGACAGCCCCAAACCTGTACCCTGCCTGATTTTTTTCATTGTAAAGAAGGGGTCGAAAATAATACTCAGCATTTCAGGTTCAATACCAATTCCGTTATCATTGATTTCCAATAATAGTTCATTCTTGATAATCCGGATATTAAAAACGATTTGACCAGCAATTTCCGGTTCGGATGCCTTCCGCTCTCCGATGGCATCAATACTGTTTAAAACAACATTCAAAATTACATGTTCGAGGTGGTTCGCACTCCCCAATATCGGGGGAATCTTCTCCGGAAATTCTTTGATAATGGAGATACTGGACTGTTCGAGATGGAATGCGGCCAGCATAAGTACCTCTTCAATTACCAGCCTGATATCTACCTCTGTTTTAATAAACTCGTGTTTCCTGCTGAAATCCAGAACGCCATTAACAACCTTCTCAATTTTATCTATTGCTTCTTTCATCATCGAGATGTACTCCTGATTACTCAAATATCTTTCGGGTTTTTCTGAAATCATACGCAAACTATTCCGAAGTCCGGCAATAGGGTTGTTAATTTCGTGAGCCAGCCCTGCCGCAATAGTCCCGACAGAAGCCATCTTTTTTGATTGCAACAAAGATTCCTGTGCAGATTGAAGCTCTTTATAGGTGGTAATTAAGCGACGAAGCATCTCGTTGAAAGTAAAAACAAGTGTATCCAGTTCATCATCCACTCTGATAATTTTCTTTAAACCTAAAACGAATTTGTTTTGGAATTGTATTTTGTTAACTTTATCAACATCCAGGCTTTCAAGATCGAATCCGGAAGCCGTGGAACTGATAGTTTTAATAGGTTGTGTAATGATGTATGAGAAGATAAATGCGCCGCTGATTCCAATCACCAGGAAAATAACGACCATCCATAGAAATATAATTGTTGTTTTCCGAACTTCCTTTTGGTATCCGGCTTCAAAAAATCCAACCCTTACTGTCCCGATATTAGCTGACAAAATCGGAACCGCGACGTCCTGCACAATGTTATCGGAGTTATCGGAATCTTCTATAAATACGGTACTTCTTGTTTCACCGGGTTTTAGAACATTAGCACCAATCAGCTTTTCCGGGATTGCTTTATAAAAAGTATGAGCGATAACATGGTTCTTTCCGTCAAGAATTAAAATGTAAGCGAGGTCTTTGTCGGTTTGTTTCACATTTGAAACCATCTCGTTCAATGCAGTTACATTATTATACAGCAAGGGCTGTATTGCCATATCAGCAACCATTTTTGCTTTGCTTGTACTGTGCTTAAGCAACTCTGTCTCAAAAGTTTCATAAACGGAGTTCCTGATAAAGTAAATGTTAATTGAACCAAATACAACCACCATGAAAATTAAGGCAATGGAAAACTTCCAAAACAATGGTAGAAATCTTTTTTTCATTGTTTAATTATTTTATCCATGCGTCGGATTGAGTTGTAAAGTGAATC
>CAYLSW010000341.1:0-2126 GCA_964386145.1 uncultured Lentimicrobiaceae bacterium
GAGAGTTGGCAAACACAATCACCTCATCTTTACAGGCGAGTGCCAGCTTATCCTTCTCCCGGTCTTCGGCAATTCCCATCACCTTTTCAAAGGTCCTTGGTAGCTGAATTAGTGCATTTTCATCTTTTGGAGAAAGAAAAATCAATTTTCCCGCCTGGTAGGTCGAAATGACTATGGTACACCGGAGTCGGAGCAACAGTTCCGGTATTTGGGGAGTATAGCGGCAACTGAAAGGCGCAAGGCTGGTTGTTGTTATTTCGTTTGTGTGCTGACCTGGCATAAGGTAGATTTTTTCTAATAATTTACAGTTTTATTAAAAACTGGTAATCAGAATTTCGTTGATTTAACAACTTCAATACAAATATCTTTTGCAGGGAAAATGTTTTACTGTTTTAATATCCATGTTGGTAAAAAGTCAAAAAATATATTTCAACAAATATATAAAGTTTTTTTTAAAGATTACAGGGGATCTCCTTTTTTAATAAACCCCCATGGTTTGACAAGGTATTTAATTTTGGAAAAGTTCATTTTTATCTCTGTTTCGCCAATTTATTCAAATAATCTTATTTTTGCCTTAAACAAAAAAAGATGCCTCAAGTTAAAGAAATAAAAGATGCCGTTGCAGCCATGGCCGAAGAGCTGGTGAAAATCCGCCGGCATCTACATGCCCACCCCGAGCTAAGCTTTGTGGAGGAAAAGACTGCTGCATATATTTCGGAACAGCTCACTTCGTGGGGTATTGAACACAACACGGATGTAGCGGGACATGGAATAACCGGCCTTATCAAAGGCCGGCATCCGGGGAGAAAGGTGGTGGCCCTCAGGGCTGACATCGATGCATTGCCGATACTGGAAAAAAATGAGGTTTCATATAAATCACTGAATCATGGCGTGATGCATGCCTGCGGTCACGATGTTCACACCACCTGTTTGTTGGGGGCTGTCAGGATTCTTAACGAACGGAAATCCGGATTTGCAGGAACCGTAAAATTTATTTTTCAACCGGCAGAAGAGAAACTTCCCGGTGGAGCTGTCAAAATGATTGAAGCCGGTGTGCTTGAAAGCCCACGTGTGGATGCTATTCTCGGACAACATGTTTATCCTGACCTTGATGCTGGTATGGTAGGTTTTCGTAACGGAAGGTACATGGCTTCCGCCGATGAAATCAACCTTACTATTAGTGGAAAAGGTGGTCATGCAGCCATGCCTGATGAAATTGATGATACAGTTTTGTCCATGGCCGAAATTATCGTTTCGTTGCAAAGTATTGTCAGTAGAAAAGCACCTCCGACAGTTCCCACCGTATTATCTTTCGGTGTGGTCAGGGCAGATGGGGCTACCAACGTGATTCCCTCTGAAGTTGTGATTCGGGGCACTTTCAGGACTTTTGATGAAGGCTGGAGAGCAAAGGCACATCTGCTTATAAAAGCAAAGGCTGAAGCAATAGCCCTGGCCCACGGCTGCTCGTGCGAAGTCATCATCGACAAAGGCTATCCGTTTCTGGAAAACGATCCGGAGGTTACCGCCATTGCAAGACAGTCTGCAGAAGAATATCTCGGAAAGGAAAATGTTGTGGATTTGGATATTCGCATGACGTCAGAAGATTTCGCCCATTACGCCCGGCAGGCACCAGCCTGTTTTTACCGTCTGGGAACCCGGAATAAAGAAAAAGGAATTATTTCCGGTTTGCATACACCACAATTTGCCGTGGATGAAAAAAGCCTGGAAACAGGTACCGGTCTTTTGGTTTGGGAAACTTTACAACAGTTAAAATCATAAATTGTGCTTGTAGAAGGTAAAACATACCAAACGGTCTGGATGAAAGGAACATCCGTATTTATGATTCAGCAAAACAGGTTGCCTTTTCAGTTTCAAATTCATGAATGTAAAACCTATTGGGATACCTGTATAGCCATTACGGATATGATTGTACGCGGAGCCGGAGCCATTGGTGCAGCAGCTGGTTTTGCCATGGCACAGGCTTTCTTGTCTATCAACACCAAAGAGCGGCTAAAGATGATTCGTGAGGCGCGCAGCGATATTGAAAATACACGCCCCACAGCCAAAAACTTGTTTTATGCCGTTGACAGAGTGTATCGGGCAGGTCTTGTTTCGGTAGAAAATGC
>CAYLSW010000342.1:0-2102 GCA_964386145.1 uncultured Lentimicrobiaceae bacterium
CCGTTTTGATGCCATCAGCCGGACTTACCGTTACTACATTTCCCGGCAGAAAGACCCTTTTGTGCAGGATACTGCCATGATTTTTACGGGAAAGCTAAACGTGGATGCCATGCAGCAAGCTGCTGATTTCCTGTTGGATTATGAGGATTTCACCAGCTTTTCCAAGTTACATACACAGACTACTACTAACCTTTGCCGGTTGACAGAAGCCCGGTGGGAGCAACAGGAGCAAATGCTGGTTTTCACCATAACCGCCGACCGGTTTTTGCGAAATATGGTGCGTGCCATTGTGGGGACGTTGCTCGAAACAGGAAAAGGAAATCTTAAACCTGAGGAAATGAAAACCATTATCGAAGCCAAAGACCGCAGCAAAGCGGGATTTTCCGTGTCGGCACAAGGTTTGTTTTTGGAAGATGTGAGGTATCCTTTTGTGCTGAAAGACAGGTAAGTTGCAGAGATTGCTTCTTCGCACCAACGGCCAGCCAGACGCGAATTGCAATGGAGCAGGCCGTTTATAAAACTGGAAGGATAGCCATTTTTAGATACAGAACCCCGTTTTTGCAAACACATTGTCCCGGGAATATTTTTTTTGAAAGACCATTTTGACGTTTGACGCCTGTCTCTCTCGCCTTAGACAATGGTAATTTCTTCATAAGACTGCATTTTCAAACAATGATATGTCCTGCATAAACGCAGCTTGTGGCGACATTGATATGGCCATAAACCTTGCAGATTTTACATTTTTTTCACCGGCGGTGTGCTTTTCCTGGATACCATCGTAAAATAGCTTATGAATGCTGGTGAGGATATTGTCGTCGGATCGCTCACTGTCGGGTATGTCGGGGAAACCAATCTGGTTTTGGAATCTGTCCAATGAGCGATAAGTTTTGTTTGCCCCGTATTTTGTGTTGAAAGCAGTATGGGGATAAAAGAGCTATAAAAAGTAAAAATCTGAGGTTGAATCTGCCGGAATATTTTGGTGTGGAAAAATGTTTGCTTCAAACAATAACGCAAAATTGCAAATGAGGACTGAACAACATCAGAATTTCGCGTTCTTTTTACGATTTATAGCAAAATATTTTCACTATCCGTCAAAAGGTTTTATTTTTGACCTGAAAGAATCTTGTTATGAAAGAGCGTATCTATCTTGTTGGATTTATGGGGGTGGGAAAAACCACCGTGGGGAAAAAACTGGCAAAGCAGCTGGGTTATAGTTTTGTGGATATGGACGACTTTTTCGAAGATAAATTTAAAATTGAAATTCATCAGTTTTTTAACAAATATGACGAATTGCTTTTTAGAAAATTGGAACACGACAGGCTGCAAAAAACTTTTGAAATGGCAGGTGTAGTAGTAGCCACCGGGGGTGGAACACCTTGTCATCATCACGGTATCGAAGAAATCTCACGACATGGGATGAGTATCTTTCTGGAGTTGCCTCCTGCTGTTATAGCGTATCGCTTGTTACATGCCCGTAGAAAAAGGCCGCTGGTGATGGGAAAAACAGGAGAAGCACTAACCCAATATATTGAAGAAAAACTTGCCGAAAGGTTAAGCTGTTACGAAAAAGCAGATATGAAATTGAATGCGATACATATAGATATTGCTGCCTTGGCGGCAGAGATTACGCGTTTCGACGTGAAGATGTGAAGCTGTTAGGATAAGCTTAATATGCCTTAAAGTGTGGACATTTTAAGCAAGGTAGAATAAAAGTGAAATAACTTAAAGTGTGGACATTTTAAGCGGGGGTTACAATAGAAACGAAAGATTGCTGCCGGGTTCCAGCTCTCGCGGGACTTCGTCAAAATGAAACAGGCGAAGACTTTTGTTGCCAATGAGTTGGAGCTGGCGGCTTTCGAGGTATCGCTGTTTTAGCCCCTTAGAAAGTCGGACAGAATTATAGTTAGTAATCTATAACTATGTACGCTTATAACAGAAAAAAAACATTCACAAAAGAAGAAAAGCTTCAAATTCTAAAAGAAGTTGAACAAGAAGGGGTGAAAGCCACATTGCAAACGCGGATGAGGCATAAAAAAAGCATAGGCATAAAAAAAGCCTCAACAAATAAATGCTGAGGCTTTAATAAGGTTGGCGACCAGCCC
>CAYLSW010000343.1:0-2085 GCA_964386145.1 uncultured Lentimicrobiaceae bacterium
CGCAAAGTCACAATGTATCTTATAGTGGCGGTACTGACAAATCAAGTTATTATGCTTCACTTGGCTACCTTAACCAACAAGGTATTGTAAAAAAAACAGGAATTAAAAAATTAACTGCAAGATTTAATGTAACCCAAAAGCTGTTTAATGACAGGTTGCGTGTAAGCACAAATCTTGCTGTGGCAAGAACGGAGGATTCTCGTGCACCCATTGGTGAAACAGGCGGATATGAAGGAGATGTCCTGATTAGCGCACTCAGACAAAACCCTACCTTCCCCGTTTTTAACACGGATGGAACATACCTGCAATACAGTCCTACCTACCGTAATCCCGTGGCCATGATTAATTTAACAGATGACCATACCAATACGGATCATGTTTTGGGAAATATTGACGCCAGCTTTAAAATTATTAAGGGCTTAACCTATAAATTGAACCTCGGTATTGATCACACGAGTGCTACGAGAAGAGTGTCTGAAAATGATCAGTTGACTTATTTGGTAAATGGCGGTCAGGCCAGTATTTCCAACATAGAACTTACCAATTTTTTAATAGAGAACTATCTGACATACGACAAACAGCTGAACAAAGATAATCATATTACGGTTCTTCTCGGACAGTCGTACCAAAGATTTGATCATACAAACTTTAACCTTAGTGAAAATGGTTTCCATGTAAAAGGAATTAATTATGTTGATAACCTCGGATACGGAGACAAAGATAAAGCCTCAGTGGGTTCAGGCAAAATACAAGATGATCTAAAATCGTATTATACACGTTTGAATTACTCGTTTAAAGACAAATATTTGTTGACAGCTACAATGCGGGCAGATGGTTCGACCAAATTTGGATCAGATAATTCATATGGTTATTTCCCATCTGTTGGTTTGGCCTGGCGACTGACTCAGGAAGAGTTTATTAAAAAGTTAAATATTTTTGATAATCTGAAATTACGTTTAGGTTGGGGAGAAACCGGTAACCAGAATATCCCGGGTAAAATTTCCAAGTTATTGATAGGTACTACATCCAGTGCAAATTACTTCTTTGATGGGACAAACCTCAGCACCGGAACGACATTTCTCAGAACGCCTAATCAAAATATTAAATGGGAAACAACCATCCAGACAAATGTTGGTTTGGATTTTGGATTCTTCAAAGGCAGATTATCCGGTAGTATTGATTTCTTCCATAAGAACACCAAAAATTTCCTTCTTCTATTAACTTCTCTTGCCCCTGCACCAACAGCTTTCATGTATAGAAATATGCCAGATATGAGGATTAAGAATACCGGTCTGGAAGTTAATATGACAGGAGTTATTTTTAGTAAAAAGAACCTGTCCTGGAGTGCTACATTGAATTTCTCTACTATTCATAACGTAGTTCAAAACCTGCCGGTTGATATAATTGAAACCGGTGTTGCCAGTGGCGCAGGCTTGTCAGGTACCCGGGTTCAGATAATTAAGAGCGGCTATCCGATTGGTACTTTTTGGGGGCCTCAATTCCTCGGTTATGACTCCAATGGTATCAGTATTTACAAAAAAGATGCTAATGGTAACGTTATTAAAGAAAATCTCGGCTCGGCTTTACCTAAATTTACGTTAAGCTTAAACAACTCTCTGACAGTCGGTAAATTTGATTTTTCCGTCTTCATCCGCGGGGTATTTGGCAACAAAGTATATAACAATACTGCCAATGCACTTTTCAGTATGGCAAGTTTCTCAAAAGGAAACAACATTACTAATAGTGTTCTTTCGTCGGGTGAAAGCGCAACCGATACGCCTAAATTTTCCAGTAAGTATATAGAAGATGGTTCCTTTGTCAGGTTAAGTAATGCTACCATAGGATATCGCTTCTCCTTCAATAGAGCCGGTTGGGTACGTAGTTTGAGAGTTTATGTTACGGGGAGCAACCTTTTCCTGATTACTAAATATTCAGGATATGACCCTGAAGTAAATACTAACGCGCAATATGATGGTGTGCCTTCCGTAGGAATGGATTACACCGGATATCCTCACGCTCGTACCATCCAGTTTGGTGTAAATGCTCAATTCTAAATTATTAAAATTCTAAGAAAATGAAAAAATT
>CAYLSW010000344.1:0-2071 GCA_964386145.1 uncultured Lentimicrobiaceae bacterium
TAACGCAGAAAAAAGGTTGGAGGGTCTTTCTCCTCTCGAATTTTATAATAAATTTGTTAAATCAAACCACAAACAAAAAGCTGCCTTTACCGTTTATTTTCCGCAAATTCGTTGTATGACATCTAATAAACAAAAATACACCGCTGCGCTCATCGTTTTGACGAGTTTGTTTTTCATGTGGGGATTTATCACCTCCATGAATGACATTTTAATCCCATTTCTTAAAAAGATGTTCGATTTGAACCGCTTCCAGTCGATGTTGGTTCAGTTTGCTTTTTTCACTGCTTATTTTGTCGGGTCGCTTATCTATTTTATCATCTCTGCACGAAAGGGAGATCCCATTTCAAAGATTGGATACAAAAACGGCCTTGTCGGGGGATTGGTCATTTCGGCCTTTGCCAGCTTGTTGTTCTATCCTGCCGCACAGTTCCAGATGTTCGGCTTATTTCTTATTGCGTTGTTTATTTTAGCGTTGGGATTTACACTGTTGCAAATTGCAGCCAATCCTTACGTCGCCCTGCTGGGGACACCTGCCACAGCCTCCAGTCGCCTGAACCTGTCGCAGGCATTTAACTCGCTAGGTACAACGCTGGCGCCCATACTTGGCGGTTATCTAGTGTTTCACTTTTTAGCCCGATTGGGTGCCCCCTTGTATAGCCCGTCCGGACAGCCTGTTCTGACGGATTCCGGCGGACAACTCTCCATTCTAGGCGTACAGCTTCCTTACCTCTCTTTTGCTGTCATTTTTATTCTGCTCGCTGTTATCATCAAATTCACAAAACTCCCGCGTTTCACCAGTTCTGCAAGTATTCAAAAAGGAGCGGGTGCCCTGAAACATAGACATCTAATTTTGGGAATGGTGGCCATTTTTATGTATGTGGGGGCGGAAGTGACCATTGGAAGTTCCTTTATCAATTACACCCATGAGCTAACCGGTTTTACCGAAATGCAGGCTAAAAATTTTCTTGCCTTTTACTGGGGTGGGGCCATGATCGGACGTTTTCTCGGCGCCATTTCACTAAGTAATTTTCAAAAAGTAAAAAAATACGGCCTGATGCTGCTAACCTCTGTCCTCACTTTCCTGCTGATTTATGGCGTCATTTTTCTTGAAAGCGGGGAAAGTTTTCAGTTCGAAAAGGTTACACCTTTCATTATTTTCCTGACACTCAACTATATTGGTTTTATGTTCGGAAAATCGTTACCAGGCCGGACACTGGGCATTTTCGCTTTTATTGTGATTGGATTGCTGACAACGACTTTGTTGACTAACGGCATAATAGCACTGTGGACCATCATTGGTATAGGCCTTTTTAACTCTATTATGTGGCCCAACATTTTTACTCTGGCCATCAAAGACTTGAAAGAAAATACTGCACAAGGCTCTTCCCTGTTGGTGATGATGATTCTCGGCGGGGCCTTAATTCCTCTCTTGCAGGGTGCTGTGGCAGACATGCTGAACGGCTACCACTATTCTTATTTTGTTCCGATCATCAGCTACGTTTACATCCTTTACTACGGCTGGAAAGGGCATGTTGTGAAGGCGGTAGCCAAAACATAAATGCGTACGTACTATTCAAACTTATGAAATATTCAACTTTCAGAAATGGACAAAACAAATAACATATCTATAATAGGTGAAACTTTGGCGTTTCTCCGATTTTCTTGGTTGAATAGCTGTTCCGCAATGAGCTTCAAAGAGCGCACTAAAGCCATAAAGGAAGCCATCCTGAAAAGGAATTTCAATATTTTGCCTGTGATTTTTATACTATTGCTGACATTTGCAGGCTGTAGCCCGAAACATGCCCTTCCACAGGTAATAACCAAAAGACTGAATGCTACTTGGCAATTTAGAGAAGCCTCGGGTACCGTTTGGCATCCCGCAAAAGTTCCCGGAACAGTACAAACTGATTTGCTGAGGAATAAACTTATTCCCAACCCTTTTTACGGCACAAATGAATCAAAACTCCAGTGGATCGGAAAAAAAACTGGATTTATAAAACTCGATTTGATGTAGCTGATAACATTTTTAACAAAAAACATATTGAACTTATTTTTAACGGTCTGGACACCT
>CAYLSW010000345.1:0-1997 GCA_964386145.1 uncultured Lentimicrobiaceae bacterium
ATTAGTTCCGGAAAAGAAAGAATAATTCTATTTTTAAATTCTATGTTTTTGGGATTTAGGCCGGCCATTGTTGCAACTTTCATAATGGTGAACGGTGTAAACCAATATCGGTGATCCGTATTAATACATTCAATCCCCTTTTTTACATTTTTAAAAGTATTTCTTGTGATGATATGGGGAACGGTTATGATAATTTGCTTGGCGACATCCGAATAATTAGTTTTTAATTTATATATAAAGTCGACCGGATTGTCAATATGTTCTAAAACTTCACCAAGTATCAAATAATCCCACTTTTCATTTAAAATGGTCTCACTCGCAGTATTTGCAACATCTTTGTAGAAGACATTTTCAATACCGTAATCCGACCTGAGTTTCTCTATTCCTTCCTTGTTAATATCAAAACCAACACATTTTTCGGCACTGTCAGTTAAAATGTTGTGAAGCCAATGTCCGGTTTTGATTTTGGTATCAATAACGGGTAAATGGTCGATGCAACCAATATGGACTACTTTTTTCCCTTTGACAATCTTTTTTAAGTACTCTTCCCTCGTTTCCGGATATATTTTGGTAGGATATCTGAAACTTTCAGCGGTTGAAAATTTTTCGCCTTTTAAATAACTTAGCAATTTCTCTGAAAGCATCATGATGTTAGATAGTTTGTATTTGTTTTATGAAATCATTGTAGTTCTTCTCTGAAGAATAATTATCGCGTCCAAATTCACGGGCCTTTTTAGAGTAAGTGTCTAAACTTTGCGGGGAATTTTCAAAAAAAGTTTTAATATGATTTGCCAACTCTGCGGGACTCAGATTCTTTTTTATCAGTTTTCCGAAAGCTTCTGTTATGATTTCACCCACTCCTCCGACATCTGTTGCCAAAACGGGAATTCCATAATTGATGGCTTCCATAATGCTTACGGGAATACCTTCCGATTCACTTACATTGATAAATAAATCGATCTGGTTTTCAGCATAAAACCGGTGAATAACTTTGTTATCCGTTTTTCCCTTAAAACAATATTTTATATTTGTTTTGGAAGACAACATTTGTTTTGCGGTGTCTTTTACTGAATCTTCCAGATATCCTCCACCGAAATGAATCCACTTAATTTCAATCTCCTCAACCAGAGCCAGCGCCTTCACAATAAGCTCTATCCTCTTAACGGGGATAATATTTGAACAGGATACAATAGTTCGTTTTCCCAATTTCTTTTTTGGAATTAACTCCCTTTCCTTTTTAACCCCAAGTCGTGAAACAACAAAACCTGCATAGCTCTTTTTCAATAATTGCGTTTGATATTTCATTCCGTCATCGGAGATAAAGAATAACTTGTCGATATTCTCCGAAATAAACCTGCGATAAGAGAGATAATGGATTTCCTGAGCATAAAAATACAAATCACCTCTGTGTGCTCTGCAAATAACTTTATGTCCGGGAAATTCTTTTCTGACCAATAGGGCCGCCACAGTTGCTGAATTTTGCCAATAAGAGTATATAACAGCATTATTGGAAAGTTCTTTCAAAATGTTTTTTTTGATAAAAGAGGCTAATTCAATGGCTTTTACCGCATCGTGCCACATCTGTTTTATCTGTTTTGTATTTAGTTTGTCGCCGTAAACGGAGGAGATGGCATTAATCTCTTCTTTTAAAAGAACGAAAAGAAGGCTCATGTACTTAAACAGTAATGCCGACAATTTGATTTTGGAAGAACTTTTTGGGGAGATTTTGAGAATACTTACGTCATCCGGGACAACCCGTGTTTGAATAGTCGCATCGGTCCGAACTAAAATAACAATTTTCCTAAAATTCTCATGAAGATGTGGGAACTCGTTTGCCAAAAAAGTTTCACCATGACCAAAGGGAAAACGGTTACAGATTAAAAGTAAATCCTTTTTTGTGTTGCTGCTCATTTCAGTATCTTTGAAAATAGCTTAAAAGTTAATTCTTGAATAACTTCATTTGTGTAATACTTTGTTTCATGGCTAAAATAAAATAT
>CAYLSW010000346.1:0-1995 GCA_964386145.1 uncultured Lentimicrobiaceae bacterium
TCGGCTGTGGCAGCTCGCGGGAGCATCCTGCCGTGGGGCTGGCTTATGCCGGCGTGCAGGCAGTAATCTGTAAATCGGTGAACCGGATTTTTTACCGCTCGTCGGTGAACCAGGGGCTGCCGATTATTTTGCTTCCCGAAGCCGTGGATGCTTACCATCCGGGCGATAACGTGGAGATTGACTTTAACAAAGGGGTATTAAAAATTAACGATCAAAGTTTTCCTTTTGCTCCCTTACCGAAAAAACTCATGGGTATTTTTCAGGCACACGGGCTGGTCAACTATATTCGCGAACACAATGCTTAAAACGACTAAAAATATTAACTATCAAACACTTAAAATCTAAAATAGCTCCACTCGCCGGCCTGTTGCTGATTATTGCCGGTTATTTTATCCTTGCTCATCAGCTTCCGCTTTACAGAAAGCAATACCTGCTGATGGTCATTCTCTTTTTTGCCGATCTTTACCTTTGGTCTGCTTTGCGAAAGACTATTTTTAGCTACAAATTCTGGCACAAATATCTGATTACTTCTCTTTTCTGGCTGCCCCTTATGATGGTTGCCGTACTGATTATCGGCAGCATTTTCAGCCCCATGCAAAACTGGAATGATGTTTTCAGAACTTACTGGGTTGGGTTTATTCTTGTATTTTACACAGCCAAAATGTTTCCATTGTTTTTTTTGCTGATTGCCGACTTGTGGCGTGTGGTTCAAAAAGTTCCGATTGTTTTCAGCAAAACCCGGCGAAAAGATATTATCAAGCAGGAAGAAGGCATCAGCCGGAGTAAGTTCTTGCAGTATATGGGTTACATTACTGGGGGGCTGGTGCTGGGCACTATGCTGACCGGTATGTTTAAATGGGTTTACGATTTCAACATCACCCATGAGAAACTTCATTTTGAGCGGCTTCCGAATAATTTCGACGGCCTGCGTATTGTGCAGATATCCGACCTGCATTTGGGAACCTGGACTTCTGCTAAACCGTTAGAGGAAGCAATAAAAAAAATTATCGGGCTCAAACCGGATATTATATTATTTACGGGTGACCTGGTAAATTTCACTACCAAAGAGGCCTTCCGGTTTGAGAAAACGCTGGCACAGATAAAAGCTCCCATGGGCGTTTATGTCACGCTGGGAAACCACGATTACGGTAACTACGTAAGTTGGCCAAGCAAGGCTGCCAAGCAGCAGAACATGAATCAATTGTATGCATTTTATAAACGTCTCGGATGGAAGTTGTTAAACAACCGTCATGTGAAGTTGATTCGTGGTAATCAGCAGATTGCCTTAGTGGGTTCCGAAAACTGGGGTGCTCATCTTCGTTTTCCACGAAGAGGAGACCTGAAGAAAGCGACACTCGGACTGGAGCCAAAGTTGTTCAAATTGCTTATGACACACGACCCTTCGCATTGGAATTATGTGGTTCTTCCTGAGAATTATGATATGGATCTGACGTTGTCCGGCCATACCCATGGTTTCCAGTTTGGCTTTGAGTTTAAAGATTTTAAATGGAGTCCGGCACAATATCTTTACAAGGAGTGGGCCGGTCTGTACACCGACAAAGCCTCTGGAAGACAGATATATGTGAACCGCGGACTGGGCTCCATCGGCTATCCCGGGCGCATCGGCATTCTTCCGGAGATTACACTGCTTGAGCTGAAGGGAAAAAGCGGATAAGGTGAACAATGAAAAATGTTTGAAGTTGAGGTTTAAGAAGTGGAATAGTGTTTTTTTGCAAGATATTTATTGCCGATTATTATTTGCAATACTTCGTTAATTTTTCGTTCTCGCAAAGTCGCAAATACTTGCTTCATAATAAGTGTAACTTATTATGAAGCAATTCTATTTATCTGGGAATCAGATTGGTAGAATTTTTTACCGGACTATTGATTTGAATTGCGCTTATAATTCGTTTCGCTCTTAAAATCGTTTGACTAAAATCAGTTTGGTATTATCCAGATCGGCCTTCCGTTCAAGAAAATCAAGAAATTTCCCAT
>CAYLSW010000347.1:0-1986 GCA_964386145.1 uncultured Lentimicrobiaceae bacterium
TATAAACCTTGGCCATCTGAACAATACCATTGGGGAGCTCATCGCCAACGCTGGCCACAAACTTTTTACGATTAAAGACACCGAGCAACTCTTTGTATTTGATGTTGTAGTTGTTGAGTAGCACTTTAATCAGTTCATTTTTAGTATTGTCGGTAGTCCACTTGCTGGCATTAATGTTAATGTAGTCCAGTGAGTGAAGTATTTTCTGTGTAAACTTGGTTTTGGTAGGAACCACCACATCACCAAACACGTTGGTAACCCCCTGAGAGGTACGGTTGCTCACCAAAACGGTCAGTTTGTCCACCAGTTTGTCTTTCAATTCCTTGAATTTGGCTTGATATTCCTCGTCCAAAGCGGCAATAATCTCCTTTTCAATAGCTCTGTTTTTAGAGCTTTTCACAGCTCTGGAGAACAAATCCTTTTTAAGGACAACACCTTTCAGCGAAGGTGGTGCTTTGAGAGAAGCATTTTTGACATCACCGGCTTTATCACCGAAAATGGCACGCAGTAATTTCTCTTCCGGAGTAGGATCGCTTTCGCCTTTAGGCGTAATTTTTCCTATCAGGATATCGCCTTCATTTACTTCAGCACCCACGCGGATTAAGCCGTTTTCGTCAAGGTCTTTGGTAGCTTCTGCGCTAACGTTTGGAATATCGTTGGTAAGTTCTTCAATACCTCTTTTGGTATCACGTACTTCCAGCGTAAACTCTTCAACATGTACCGAAGTAAAGATGTCATCTTTCACCACCTTTTCGGAGATGACGATAGCATCCTCATAGTTATAACCTTTCCAGGGCATGAAAGCCACTTTCAGGTTACGTCCGAGGGCAAGTTCTCCGCCCTGCGTACCATAACCTTCGCACAAAGGCTGACCTTTGGAGACTTTATCACCGGCACGCACAATCGGTCGCAGGTTGATAGAGGTATTTTGGTTTGTACGCCGGAACTTTGTCAGTGCATATTCTTTTACATCATCATCAAAGCTGACGAGTTTTTCCATTTCGTCACGCGAATAGCGGATAATAATTTTTTTAGCATCCACATATTCCACAATACCGCTGCCTTCGGCCATAACCAAAACACGTGAGTCGTGCGCAATATCAGCTTCTATACCGGTACCTACAATTGGAGCTTCAGGATTCAGCAAAGGTACTGCCTGACGCATCATATTTGAACCCATCAAAGCACGGTTTGCATCATCGTGTTCCAGAAAAGGGATACTGGAAGCAGCGATAGAGGCAATCTGATTCGGGGAAATGTCAATAAGGTCAACTTCCTCACGTGGAGTAATGGGATAATCAGCCTGATAACGAACTTTCACTTTTTCATTGACAAAAGTTCCGGTATCATCCACAACAGTATTTGCCTGGGCAATAATTTTATTTTCTTCTTCCTCTGCACTCAGATAAATAGGATTATGTTTGTAATCAATAATCCCGGTAACCACCTTCCGGTAAGGTGTTTCAATAAATCCGAGATGATTAATTTTGGCGTAAACACACAGCGAAGAGATCAGACCGATATTCGGCCCTTCAGGTGTTTCTATGGTACAAAGTCGTCCATAGTGTGTATAGTGTACGTCCCTTACTTCAAAACCGGCTCTTTCGCGAGACAAGCCTCCCGGTCCGAGAGCTGAAATACGGCGTTTGTGCGTAATTTCAGAAAGCGGGTTTGTCTGATCCATGAACTGTGACAAAGCATTGGTACCGAAGAAAGAGTTGATGACCGATGACAATGTCTTGGCATTAATCAGGTCGGTAGGTGTAAACACCTCATTATCTCTAACGTTCATTCGGTCGCGTATGGTACGTGCCATACGGGCAAGTCCCACGCCAAACTGCGAATAAAGTTGTTCGCCAACAGTACGCACACGCCGGTTGCTCAGGTGGTCAATATCATCAACAATAGTTTTCTGATTCAGCAGTTTAACGAGGTGCTTGATGATAAGGACAATATCTTCTTTGGTAAGAACACGCACATCCATGG
>CAYLSW010000348.1:0-1986 GCA_964386145.1 uncultured Lentimicrobiaceae bacterium
TAATAAACGTTGAAAGCACGGGAAGCATCGTTGGGATAATCGTCCATATCATCATCTACGCCATCGCCGTCGGTATCTTTCACGGGGCCCGTTACCACAGCGTTATCATAATAAATGGAAGAATTTCTGTCGTAATCCCAGCTCCAGAAAAGAGCTTGAACTTTTACCGTTCCGGCAGGCATGGTAGCAGCAATAGTTTTTGTTGTCCAGTTGTGAGAAGGATATCTGTAAAATACCCAGTAATAAGCCAGTGGCCGGTTGTTGGCATCTTTGGGAATGAGGTATAGCCAGGAGTATAATGTCCTTGTGTTTCCTGTTGATTTAATGTCTGCCGAAAATGTGATGAGATCGCCATGGCTGGCTGCAACCATCTGCGAAGCGCCGCCAAAATATATCCTGTTGTTTACCAGGGGTGTGCGAATAACGTGATTGCCTCCATCGTTATGCCATTCCATTTTTTGGTTATAGTAACTGGTAAAATACCATTTTCCATCTACCGGATGGTAATCGTTCCAACCGTAAATAGAACCAAAATCATCACTTTCAAAATCGCCATTTTGAACCAGGTTGTTAACACGCATTGACTTATATTTTCCAGCGCTGTGGTTTGAGAAATAAGCCGATTTTGTTTGTGTGGGAATGGTGTCGGGAGGGGTAGTTCCATAATTATCACCAAAATTTATGATGACACCGCTTCCTTTTACACTTTGTGCATTCAACCCTACTTTCCGGCTGCCTGCAATACTTTGAACAAAAATAGAATCCAATGCGGTTGGAACCCGGATTTTGCCTGACCACTGACCGTTTTTGTCAAAGCTGCCTGCTGTAAGAAATTTTCCGCCTTTGGTTGGGACATCTGTGTATATGTTGAAACGGCTTTTGTTCTTGCTGAAGTCAACGGTGGAAGGCATATTAATGGTAATGTATTCTATACGTGTCGATTCAAACTTAAATCCATCAGGAATATTTAAATTGTCCATCGGAGACCCATTGCTTGGTACAGGGCCTTTGTTACATGACTGAAATACTAGTCCGGCCATCAACAAGAAGGCTATTGTGAGGATAATTTTTCTTGCTTTCATTGTTTCATTACTTTAATAAATAGCTGTCTTTTATGAGCAAATATAGCAATAATTAAGCCGCACTACTAAAATAAAACCAAAACCGTTGATATACTTAAGCTTAGGTTTCATAGTAACTTTTTGTATTTTCCCAAAATGGGAAGGGGAGTCCTATTTTGGGAAAATATATTGACGTTCAAGGTTTTGGAAACGATAATATTTCCATTTTTCATCATAAATACCAATGTAATTCCGCTTCTATTGTAAAATGTAAAAAATGAGAGCGGAATAATCCTGCCACGCGTTCGGCATGGTTCGGTTATACTTGAATTTTGAAATATAAATTCAAGCAGCCTCAGTATAATTCCGTTGAAGGTTCCGAATGTGGAAGTTCTTTTTGTTTTTTTTACGGAATCAGTTAAAAAAGAAACTTGTTTTGACACTTCGCTTTGCTAAATATATTTATAGGAAGTTTACTCTCAAAATGTTGTAATTAGTGGCATATATCTTGCTAATCAACAAAACATTTTACACTTTGGCTGGTGTAAATTACAAAAGATTGATTTTGGTTGATTCAGGTCGGTAAGGTAAAACTTCCGGCCTGTTTTTTTGTGCTTTACCAGAAAGCACTAATTTTGTCCTGTACCGCGGTGGAAGTCTCCTGCACGGTGTAGAAGACAAGATAGTGATAATTAAATAATAGAAGCAATGAAAAAAATCAGCAATCCGTATAAAAAAATGAAGGGTTATCAGTGTTTTGGCTGTTCGCCTCAAAATCTTAATGGTCTGCAAATGGCTTTTGCTGAGGATGGTGAATACATGGTTTCCGAATGGGAGCCAAAAGACTATTTTCAGGGATATTACAACGTGCTTCACGGGGGTATCCAGGCAACTCTGATGGATGAAATTGCTTCGTGGCTGGTGC
>CAYLSW010000349.1:0-1978 GCA_964386145.1 uncultured Lentimicrobiaceae bacterium
TACTTTTGCACCAAATTTTTCAATCGCCACGATAGCGGCAAGCGCCATAGCCTCGAAGTATGAAATATGATCACCATGGCTTCCTTGCTCATGAAAAAAGGTCATATTCCGTACTGATATCGCTAACCGAAGAACATTTGTCTGCCCTATTGACTCTCGCGACCGATCATCAGAAACCTGGTTAAGCACAAAAGCAGCATCTGCTGCCAGATGAATATATTTTGGATCTATACCAAGATCAAGAAGATAATTTTTAGAACGCTCATCCCTGAGCAAGATAACAGACGCTTGTGAGAATATCTTTTTAAAAGCCTTTCGATTCTTTTCTTCTCGAAATGGCCCTAATGTTTGTGTAAAAAAACCAAACTGGCTGCCCGCTAATATAGATATTCGATAGTCCATTATTGCAGGCAATAAGTAATAATTTTCTATAAGGTATGTCCCGCCACTACTAAGTATCAAATCTGCAGACACATACTCACCAAGGTCATCCATTTCACTTCTATTAAGCAAAAGCAGCATTTGAGCCAATACAGAAAGTTTACCTTTAAGTAGATATACCGCAATATAAAACCTCAGAAATCTCAATTTATCAAGCCAATGGGAGTACCCTATTCGTCCTAACGCTGTTTCTAAAAAGCCGTGTGTCGGACGCGGAAACAGCGCCTGTCGAAAACTGGCCCAGGGGTAATACTTTCCAGCTGCATTCGCTGATCTATCGAAAACCACTATTTCTGTATCAACGCCATATTTCTTCCGTAAGATTTTAATACTGCCTTTGAGAATTGCTGCATCACCTGGATTTAACGAAACAATGTTAGTAATTAGTATCTTCTTAACTGGTTGTAACCGGCTCATATCCAAATTCTCTCATGACTGGATCCGTCACACTCTCAATAATATGAAGATATTCTTCACCAAAAAAGGAACTCCATTGAACATCAGAGTCACCACGTGGCTGGTACTGTACATCAACTAGGTGATCAAATTTACAGAGTTCAGCATAACCTAGCCGGCCAGCCAATTCAGTTATTGAATCAATCTTATTCACATTAAAATTTTCGTATCGAATCTCAACACAGGCATCTCTATATCTGAGAAATGCCTCTGCCGATATACGCCAGCGCCATGCCAGTACTTCAACATAATCCCGACCGGGAATATCTGGATTATTCCCATTAAGCACACCACGCCATGTAGGTGAAATATTAGCTAAATTCAGGTCTACGCCCAGTGGCCGTCCCAACAATTCCAGACGATTAAGCACCGAGCGTATGTTATCTCTTGGATCTCTCACAATAGAAACAAATTGTGCCTGTGGTAAAAATTCTCTTATCTCCGGAATAAAAAATGGAAAGTTCGGATCTTTAATTATCGATCCTGAAAAAAAAATATTACGATTACTCCTCCAGAGCGATTCTAATGTTATATGGTTACTAAAAAGGTCATCACGGAAATTAATTTTTTCCTGATCCAACTGATAAAAAGGATCGCTGCAAACCTGCCGCCCTGCAGCCGCAGCTAATAATTTTGCAATCGCTGTCGTACCAGATTTTGGCATGCCCGAAACAATCACTATATCTTCAGTCTTTGGCATTGATCTTAGGCGATCAAACCATCTATGCGGGTTTAAAGATATATCCATAATTCAATAATTATTAAGGTTTTATTTTACTTTTGATAAAACTATGGAGGAATGAGGAATCTCCGTCTCAGCCCTATTTTGTTGTGTCGTGAGCAAAAAGCTACCAATACACCTAACCGAAAAGAAAAGTAATTTTAGCGAGAAAAACTTCAACTAACGCAGCCACATGATATTAAGTTCCTTATTTTTCAGATCAGGCGCAAATTGTTAATTAAAAACCACCAATATAACTTACTATAAAATGTTATTATAGCATCGATTGCAGATTAATCTATTACTAGCCTTGTCCAATATGAAATGAGTCTGAACGAGAGACGTGTTTCCAGCATGAAA
>CAYLSW010000350.1:0-1972 GCA_964386145.1 uncultured Lentimicrobiaceae bacterium
AGTTGCCAAATGCCTGTCCGCAAAGCAATACCATTGCTGAATCGCCCCAAGGGACTTATTCCGGGGGTTCCCAATTATTATGCCTCTACATTTTACGATGGCGAGGAGTATTGTAGCATTCTCGTGAAAACCCGTGAGAGCCGTCCCATTAAAATTGAAGGGAATGACTTGTCTCACATTTCACAAAGGGGAACTTCTGCCAGAGTGCAGGCATCGGTCTTAAATCTTTATGACGATGCCCGCCTGAAAGGACCTTTCAGGGAGGGAAGCCGCAACAACTGGAAAACCATTGATGCGGAGATAAAAGGCAAGCTTAAAATACTGAAAAATGATGATAAAGAAGTTATCTTGATGACTTCTACCATCATCAGCCCAACAACGCGTAAGCTGATTGGCGAATTTGTAAAAGCTTATCCCAATGTAAAATGGGTACAGTATGACTCTCTTCCCATGTCGGCCATGCGCAAAGCCAACGAAACCAATTTCGGGAAAGCCGTTATTCCTTTTTATCATTTTGAAAATGCAGAGGTGATGGTTGGCTTCAATGCCGATTTCCTCGGCACATGGCTTATGCCGGTCACTTTTTCCAGACAGTACTCCAAAGGTCGCAAACTGAAGAACGGGCAGACAAAAATGTCGCGCTTATACCAGTTTGAAACTAATATGTCACTCACCGGTTCCAATGCCGACTACCGGTATCAGATAAAACCTTCGGAAGAAGCTGCCACTTTACTGAAATTGTACAATGTGTTGGCAAGAAAAACCGGAAATACTGTCGTTGCTGCTCCTGCGGCAAAAACAAAGGTAGCTATGGTTGCAAAAGATTTGTTTAATGCAAAAGGCAAATCTCTTGTTGTTTCAGGTACCAATGATGTGAAAATACAGTTGATAGTAAACGCCATTAATAGTCTGCTTGGAAATTATGGAAAAACTATTGATTTGAATACTGCTGTCAATCTGAAACAAGGAATGGAAAGTGACATGATGCAGGCTATAAGTGAGATGCACTCAGGAAAAGTGGGTGGTGTTTTATTTTATAATGTCAATCCGCTTTACGATTGTGTTCATAAAAATAGTTTGGCAAAAGCGCTGAAAAAGCTTCCGCTGAAAGTTTCTTTTGCTTCCACTATGGATGAAACCGCCCAGCTTTGCGATTATGTTTGTCCGGATAATAACTACCTTGAATCGTGGAATGATGCGGAACCGATTAACGGATTTTACAGTTTTACCCAGCCTACTATCCGTCCGATTTTTGATACGCGACAGTTCCAGGAAAGTTTGCTGACCTGGATGGATTCCGATCAGTCCTTTTCCGATTATCTTGAGAAAAATTGGGAGGCAATCTTTTTTCCAAAACAAAAAACGTTTAACAATTTTGAGAAATTTTGGTTTAAATGTAAGAAAGATGGGGTTTATTACAAAGCATCAAAAGAGCAATCCCAGCCTGTTTTTAAAGGTGGAGAACTAAAAGCTGAGAAACCGAAAAATGGTGCTCTGGAGTTGGCTCTGTACGAAAATATTTCCATGGGGTCAGGCAGATATGCCAATAACCCGTGGCTGCAGGAGATGCCTGATCCCATTACCACGGCAACCTGGGACAACTATGTTACTGTTTCCCCTGCCTTTGCCAAAGCACGAGGTTTGAAACAGGAAGATGTGGTCAAGATTAATGGCAAACTGGAACTTCCGGTACTGATTCAGCCCGGACAAACAGAAGGAACTATCGGTATTGCGTTGGGCTATGGCCGTAGTCATGCCGGGAAAGTAGGCGATGGTGTTGGAAAAAATGTTTACAGGTTGGTAAACAATTCTAACGGGTTGAAAAACCTGTTGGGCACTTCCGTGACGATGGAGAAAACATCAGAAACATATTCGCTGGCTCTTACCCAAACGCATCAGGTTATGGAAGGTCGCCCTATTGTGCGCGAAACCGTGCTCGGCTCTTTCATTAAGGATCCGACTTCCGGTAACG
>CAYLSW010000351.1:0-1971 GCA_964386145.1 uncultured Lentimicrobiaceae bacterium
CGCAACGGATATATGCGAGGCTGGGAAACTTATAATTTTGTAAAAGAGATATTCGGTCGGTATAACGGATACAAAACTTTAATTAACAAGTAATCATACCTTAGTGGGTGTTTACCTGAGAATGTCAATTTTTTTGTTATGCCCGCTTTTGAGTATTAGTCATTTACTTTAGTAGTTCTGCTGAGACTACATATGTTTAACCCCACACATCAGCGGACGCCAATAGGTAAAAAAGTCCGGATTTTAATTCAGCAGACTTCTTACGGTATTCGAAAACAGAAAATTTACATACTCATCTCTTTTTTTAGCTGAGCCACCCATTTCCGGGCACGTTCTTCTGTTTTTTCCGGTTCGTTATCTTCGTCTAAGGCAAGGCCGTAAAACATACCATCATGCGTTCCTTCCGAGTTTACAAACTGGTATCCTTCCGTGGGCCAGAGGCCAATAATTCGGGCTTTGGTTTTTGTTATCTCTTCATGATAAATCCCCAGACCATCCACAAAATGATGTGGGTAAAGCACCTGATTTCCAAGGCCGAAAGCGGCAACAGTCAGGTTGGAAAGATCCAATTTCTGTACGGTTCGGAAAAACTCATTCCATTTATTATCATTGGTGGCGTCTTCCCATTTTTCAGCGCCAACCGTAGAGCTGCCGAGGATAACGAGGTTATAATCGTTGAGTTTGTTCACATCAAATTCGTCCAGTGGAAATAAATCAATGGTTTCCTCATCAAATTGGCGATAAACTATTCTCGCAGACCTTTCAACGTTTCCGCCTTTAGCCCAATACAATAAAGCTGTTTTTTTCATATTCAAATTTTTTCTGTTGCCGGTAAAATTAATATTTATTCATTAAAACTTATGTGAAGTGACTCTTAACCTGATTAATTCATAAGTTTTTCGTCATGAGAAGTCAAAATACGTAGCGTAAAGGTGAGCGCAGATTTTCGACTCGCAGCAATAGTCTTAGCTATTTCGAGAATCGGAAATTAAGCATTGCCTTTCATCAAAGCAGTTTGACTTTGCAATAGATTAATTTGTGAATTAATCAGGCTAAATTCATAAAAAAACAAGACGAAGCCAACTCACGGCTTCACGACTCTTTTGAAAAAGGGTAATTTATGATTTAAGGGATTTTCGAACCATTCTTTCAATGTTCGCCCTTTTTCATTTATCCACGCAGGGTAGCAGTCATTCTTTTAGGATGGAGAAAAAGATCAAGCGCATCGGTGACTTTTGTGCATACCACATCGGCATTGTTAAGGGTACCCACGGCTGTTCCTTCTGCCTGCAGCAACACAATACCCAAAACCGCTTCAGCCAGCATCAGGCGGTCGTTTCGGCCATTGCCCACAGCAGCGGTCTGTTCAGATCCCAGTTTTTTAACATATTCGCGTTTGGCCTCAGCCTGATTTTCTTTCGACAAAATTGTCAACGTGCAGGGAAGGTTTTCCAATTCCTCAGCTGCTCTGCCAAAAGTATCGGCAGTCACCACATGCAGGGTAAACTGCTCCGCCAACAGAGGAAGCTTTTCGGCTATTCCGGGGAGCAACCTCCCATCAATGGACAGCGTACCATTGTAATCAAAAACCAGGTGTTTGATTTCCAACTGTTTCCATCCTGCGATATCAAGTGTCCACATATTTTTAGTGTTTAAAAAGTTTCAGAATATCGTTTCCGTTAGCGAGAATCAACAGGGAGAAAAGAATGACCATTCCCACAATCTGGGCATTCTCCAAAAACTTATCACTGGGTTTGCGGCGGGCAATAATCTCGTAAAGCAGAAATAGCACATAACCACCGTCCAGCGCCGGGATAGGCAGTATGTTTAAAATAGCCAGCATTATTGAAAGAAAAGCTGTCAGCCGCCAGAAACTCTCCCAGTGCCACACCGGCGGGAAAATATTGCCAATGGCGATAAATCCGCCTACACTTTCATAGGCTTTTACTTTGGGCGAAAAAATCAGTTTGA
>CAYLSW010000352.1:0-1958 GCA_964386145.1 uncultured Lentimicrobiaceae bacterium
CATCATCAAAACGGCACCGCTGTGGAAAGGCACCTCTTTCAAATGTTTACCATCCGCTTCTTTGTTTGTGATGACGATTTCCTCTACGCTATAATTTTCAAAAGTTTCCACCAAATCGTGGTAAGTGGTCGGACGAAGTATAAGGTTCTCGATGGCTGTAGCCAATATCCGGTGCAAATCGATGACCTCCACGCCAAGCCGGTTAAGTTTTTCCACACAAGGCATTTTACAGGCTCGCATAATTATCCGTTCATGGAGCAGTTCGTTACGCAGAAGGTTTACAATTTTATAATTTCGCTCATCATTTCCGGTTTCCACAACTACATAATTTTCAGGTACCAGTTTAAGCTTCTTATAAATATCGGGATTTGTCCCATCGCCCATGACAATGAGGAGACCTTTGCTGTTTATTTCCTGAAAACGATGCCTCTCTTTTTCAACAATTACCACTTTCTTTCCATGAATATTCATACGTCTTGCCAGCAAAACGCCGGTACTGCTCCCGCCAATAATCAGCGTTTTTTCACCTTCGGTAAGTTTTACGGGATTAATCCAATTGAAAATTAAAGGAGATAGCAGGCAGGTGAGCACAGCCATCAAAATAAAGCTGGCATTGATCCCGGAGGTAATCACACCCAACTGCAAACCAATGGCGGAGGCGGCAATAATAAGGCTTAACCGTGAAGACATCAAAAAGCCGGCGGCCATGGATTTTCTTCTCCCGAAAAGTCTTGCCCACAACAGTGAGGGAACTATTTTTATAAGAAACAGAGTGAGTAGCAACAGTCCGAGAAACCCAAACACAGACCGGTCAAATTCCATCAGAGCAGCCGGGTCGAATTGTATGCCGACCATGATAAAAAAGACAGGGATAAAAAAGCCGTATCCCATGCCGTCCAGCTTAATCATTAATACCGAACGTTCCTTGTGCAGCAGCGTGGACAAAATCAAACCGCTGAGAAAAGCGCCGAGCAGAACCACCTCTTCGCTAATGTATTGTGATATCACCACAAAGATTAAAATCATAACCACCGTTCCACGTACCCTGATTTGTGAAGCGGCATGTGAAAGCTGAAAAACCAACTTTTTCAAATGATGAATGTGTTTTACCCGGTTGCCAAGGCGGTAAAAGATATAAAACACAAAGAAAAGAATCAAAATGTAGAGCAGCTCAACTTTAAAGCCGTTTTTTATGATAAAAGCCGTAAAGGTAAAAAGGATAATACTCAGGATATCGGCGAGGGCAGCGGCAATGATTATCATTTGGCCAAATCGGGCGGATAGCTCACCACGACTTTTCAACACCGGCAAAACGATGCCCACAGAGGTAGTCCCCATGATAAGTGAAAAGTACCAGATATGGGGAATATCTATCAAACGGGCCAGCAAAAGCGTTGCGCCATAAGAAAGGGCGATGGCAATGGCAAAATGAGCAACTCCTGTCAGCAGCGGATTTGCTACAAAGCGAGAATAGTTCAGCTTTTTTCTTGGAAAAGAAGCGAGGATCTGGTCCGTATCAATCTCCAGCCCACTGAGAAACATGAGAAAAATAAATCCCGTCAATGCCAGAAATGATAAAATATGAAAACTGCCGGTCGCGTGATTTGTCAGGACAAAATGGCCAAGGAGATATCCGAAGATAATCTCGGCAATAACAGAAGGAACTTTTCTTAACCTTAAAAGGGACAGTAAAATAGGGACTATCCAGGCTACAATAGTAACCAGCAGTAGTGGATAATAATCAAAATGAAAGGACAGACTCAGCAGCATAAACGACAATTGGTAAAGAAATCCGGAGAATAATACCCTGGCTAAGATAAGCAAATTTACTTTATCCGTTTTGTTGAAAAGACCCCGGTTTGTTAATAATTTTCTCAAAATATTTTTTCAGAAGAAAGCCGGTGACTTAATTTTACATTAATTTTGCGTTTCGGTAACACAATATTTTATGTTAGCGA
>CAYLSW010000353.1:0-1958 GCA_964386145.1 uncultured Lentimicrobiaceae bacterium
CCGTCATTGGCCGTGTGGCCAGGCTGATTTGGGCCAAAGCCATGAAACTGAAATACCACGCTAACGAAAGAGCGCAGAAACTGAAGTACCACATCCAGACTTCCGGTCGCTCACTGCATGCACAGGAAATTGATTTCAACGATATCCGTACCACGTTGCAGGCGTTGTATGCTATTTATGATAATTGTAACTCACTTCACACTAATGCCTACGATGAAGCTATCACGACGCCCACTGAGGACTCGGTACGCCGTGCCATCGCTATACAACTTATCATAAACCACGAGCTGGGACTGGCCAAAAACCAAAACCCGCTTCAGGGTTCCTTTATCATTGAAGAGCTTACCGACCTTATTGAGGAGGCCATTCTGTCGGAGTTTGACAGGATTACCGAACGTGGTGGCGTACTGGGAGCAATGGAAACCATGTATCAACGTAGCAAAATTCAGGAAGAGTCGCTTTATTATGAAACCATGAAACACAGCGGTAAGCTGCCGATAATTGGTGTGAACACTTTCCTCACAGAGAAAGGCTCGCATACGGTTATTCCGGGCGAGGTTATCCGCGCCACCGAACAGGAGAAAAAATACCAGATAGAGATGCTGGAACAACTGCAAAAAACATGGGAAAAGGAGACCATTATCGAGCTGGAGATATTACGAAAAGCCGTCATCCATAATGAAAATATTTTTGAACGCCTGATGGAAGCTGCCAAGTATGCCTCCATCGGACAGATTACCAATACATTGTTTGGGGTAGGGGGGCAGTACCGCAGAAATATGTAGACAGGCCGGCACCGGAATGCCGATTGTTTTGTACTTTTAACCACTGATAAAAAATGGACATCATGCTTACAAAATACATTCTGATTGTTTATCCGGAAGTTTACGAGACAAAAGTGGCCGTTTTCCGGAACAACGAGCCGGTTTTTCTGAAAACTATCCGGCACACCGATGAAGACCTTTCACAATTTAAATCTATTCCCGACCAAACCGAATTCCGGAAAAAATGTATTCTCGATGAGTTGAATCGTAATGACCTTGAGTTGAATAATATTGAAATTATTATGGGGCGCAGTGGCATGGTCAAGCCGGTATCGCAGGGAGTTTACGAAATCAACCAGGCGATGGTTCACGACCTTACCGTGGGGGTCATGGGTATGCACGAAACCAATCTCGGAGGATTGATTGCCAAGTCTATAGCCAAAGAACGGGGTAAGAAAGCCTATATGGCCAATCCTGTGGTGGTGGACGAACTCTCCGATGTGGCGCGTGTTACAGGTCATCCCATGTTTGAAAGAAAGTCTATTTTCCATGCACTCAACCACAAACACGTAGCTTGCAAATATGCCAAGACCATGAATAAAAATTACCATGATCTTAACCTGATTATTTGTCATATTGGTAGCGGTGGCATTTCTATTGGTGCACATAGGCATGGCCGGGTGGTGGATGTAAACCAGGCTTTTGATGGAGGCGGTCCTTTCTCAATACGCCGAACCGGAACACTTCCCGTGGGGCAGCTTGTACACTATTGTTTCAACAGTGGGCATACCGAGGCGGAGATTATGGAGATGATCACTGCCAAAGGTGGTTATTGTGCCTATCTCGGCACCGACAATATTGAAAAAATCAACCGGCTTATTGCTGAAGGAGATGAAAAAGCCCGTTTCATCTCCAATGCGTTGGCTTATGCTGTAGCCAAAGAAATTGCTTCACATTATGCCACGCTGGAAGGAAAAGTGGATGCCATCATCCTTACCGGGATGATTTTCGACAGTGATATTTTTTTGGATAACGTCAAACGGCGTATCAGTGGAATTGCTCCTATTGCACTATATCCTTCGGTGAATGATTTTGAAGCCCTCGGCCGTTACGGTATTATGATTTTGAAAGGGGAAGTTAAAGTGAAAGAATACGTATAATACATTCTGCCTTCGTCCTTCTGTAGCTAAGGGA
>CAYLSW010000354.1:0-1957 GCA_964386145.1 uncultured Lentimicrobiaceae bacterium
TTAATTTTCTCTCACATCCAGTTCCTCCATGGTTACATAACCATCTTTGTTTTTGTCCATAGTTTGAAACTTACTCTTGTAATGGGCAAGAAATTCCGGTTTGGTAACATAACTTTGACCTTTCGGAGAAATGGTACTTACCAAATCAAACTCTTTGGCTGTCAGCTTACCATCGTGGTTTTTGTCCAATTGATCAAACTT
Source organism: uncultured Lentimicrobiaceae bacterium (assembly GCA_964386145.1). GTDB lineage: Bacteria > Bacteroidota > Bacteroidia > Bacteroidales > F082 > Sulfidibacterium. The sequence continues at coordinate 202 of CAYLSW010000354.1, forward strand.
TGAAAAAGCCATGGCCATGTACTCCTTTTGCGAAATTTTTTTGTCCTTGTTTAAATCAAATTTTTCAAAAAATGCCAGCTTTTTCTTAAACATGACGGTATCCTGAACCTCTTCATGTACAGCTGCCTTTTTAACACTAACCGATTCCTGATCTGTTTTTTTTGCTGTTTTTTTTGTGTTTTGGTTTGCACAGGAGGCGGCAAATACCAGCATGGTGAACAGCAAAACATACACCCCTGCTTTACCAAATGATAAATTTGTTTTCATGACTTTTTTTATTTTACAACGACTATGATATTTTCGCGATAATGTTTTTCAAAAAGAGCATCTTCAAAATTACATTCGTTTACATGAAAAGTCAATAGCAAAACCGATAAATCTTACTGATTCTCCATTATTTATGTTTTTTTAACACGTTTGGGGAAACCTCTTTTTACCAATTCGTATAATACAATCACAGCCATTGGCTGTTCTTTATCGGCACGCACAATGGAAGACAGAGCAGTTCACCGATATTACAGAGGGTGAATTTCGCCAAAAGGATATTCCGTAATGGTACTAAAGCGGCAAGTTATGGAGGACAGATTATTTATCCGGTTTAACAGCATCGATTTCTTTATTTATCCAATTGAGCAGCAGAGTTTTTTTGCTTTTAGTAATTCTCGCATCCCTATGGATTAAAGTATAAGAGAATAGGGGCATATCACCATCTTTTATTTGGTGTGCCATAGCTTTTAATTTACTTTTTTGTTTTCTCTTTGAGTAGGAACCGAATTCACTAAAATTTACTTCGTCCTTTCCCTCTTCTATATGAAACTCCAACAACCAGGCAACGGGCTGAACTTTATTGTACCAGGGGTAGATGGTATTATTACTATGACAGTTGTAACAAGAGGTCTCGAAAATAGATTGTACATTTTTAGGGACATTGTAAATTAATGTTATATCCGTAGGTAACATTTTATCACTTTGGTTGCGTTTTGCAGGGAAAAATTGAATCACGACAAGAACAACTAACAGGGCGATAAGGACTTTCTTATTAAAGACTTTCTTATAATATCTCATTATTTAATTTCTTTTTGAATCACACCACAAGCTGGTGATTTACTACCTAAAAAAGGATTTCTAATTTCTTTTGTTTCGCTTAACCAGATTGCACCTTTACCATCATTAAACATTGGACAGAAATCGCGGTAAAGTTGCTTATCCGTACCGAGAAGCGTTATTAAATCATTGATGTCATTGCTTATAATTTCAAAGTGTTCTCTTTGATGATGGATATCATTACCGTTTTTTACAATATGTTTGGCATGCTCAACCGCATCTTCTGCAATATCTAAAAACGGTTTCTTTTGCGATTCTGTTAGCGAGGATTTATCAAAATCGTTAAAGGCACCGAGCATCTGTTGTCCGGCGCTTGCAGCTTCCCGGCTGTTATCAGAAACCAAAGCATTTTTTAATTGCAGGTAACTATCTAAAATTGATGTTAAGGTTTTGGCCTTTTCTTTTGTAAAACCATTGCTCTCCATAGGATTCCCGACATCTGCTTTATTAGAAAAGCTGACATACCTATTCCCCTCGTTGTAAGATTTTTCCACTTGGACATTGGTTTTTTTGTTTTGTGCCGCCTGGGTATTCCAGGCAGCGAAAACAAAAATGGCTGTCACAATTAAGTAAATTGCTTTTTTCATTCTTTGTTTGTTTAAATGAGTGAAAGGATATTTCCTTTAACGGCATTTTAGGGTTTTTATTTTGT
>CAYLSW010000355.1:0-1952 GCA_964386145.1 uncultured Lentimicrobiaceae bacterium
CTCTGTTGTGGGTCAGGATATTACCCGCCAAAAGCAACTGGAACGGGAGTTAATTGCAGAAAAAGAGAGGGCGGAAGAAGCCACTCGCATTAAAAGTTTGTTCCTGGCTAATATGAGCCACGAAATCCGTACGCCCATGAATGCCATTTTGGGATTTGCTGAAATTTTGTCTCAACGCATTAAAGACCCCATACTACATGAGTACCTTGCCTCCATGCAAAGCAGTGGTAAAGCACTGCTGAATCTGATTAATGATTTACTTGATTTTTCAAAGGCGGAATCGGGTAAGCTGGAGTTACACGAGCAAAGCACCGATATCCGCTATCTCGTACACGAAATTGAAAGCATTTTTCGTTTGAAAGCACGGCAAAAACATCTGGATTTTGTTGTGGAAATAGATAAAAATGTTCCCCATGATATGTTGTTGGATGAGATAAAAATACGGCAGGTATTGATGAACCTGACCAGCAATGCCATTAAGTTTACCGAAAAAGGGAGGGTTAAAATCAGTGTGCAGTCCGATAAAATTGATGACAACAGGGCCGACCTGACACTAGAAGTTTCTGATACGGGAAAGGGTATCCAACCCAAATATCATAAAAAAATCTTTCAGCTTTTTGAACAACAGGATACGGGCATTGCGCAAAAATATGGGGGAACCGGCCTCGGCCTGGCTATCACCATGCAAATTGTTCAGTTGATGAAAGGACGTATTCATCTAATGAGTGAGGAAGGGAAAGGCAGTACATTTCGGGTGGTTTTGCCGGCTATCCCCCTTACGGGAAAAAAAGCTATTCGAAATGAATTACCGGAGCTGGATTTGGAAAAACTGGTGTTTGACCCGGCCACAATTTTAATTGTGGATGATACCCCAAGTAATATCGTAGTGTTAAAAGCAATGCTTGAGAACCAGCCGTTTGTGTTACTGGAGGCACAAAATGGCAGGGAAGCTCTCGAAATTATAGGGGAAAATAAAGTGGACCTGGTATTCATGGATATTCGTATGCCTGAAATGAATGGTATTGCGGCTGTTAAGGCTATCCGAAACCACGAAGGATGGTCGCATATTCCGGTAATTGCCTTATCTGCATCATCGGCTGATTTTGACTCTGCACAACGGGTAAAGAAAGACTTTAATGGTTACCTGTGGAAACCTGCTTCCCAGGCCGAGATTCTTAAAACGTTGGCAAAGTATCTGAAGTTTGACATAAAGAGTAAACGCAGTAACGATGATATCAAAATATTAAGTCCGGAAACAGTCCGGAATTTTTCTGTAATAATGGAAAGTGTGGAAAATCAAATTCTTCCGCTTCAGCGAAGCCTGCTCGGTATTCGTCCACGCAAGGAAGTGGAAAATCTGGCTAAACTTCTAATGGCTATTGGTAAAAAGTATAAGTCGGAAGAAGTGTTGCGTTATGGGAAAAAATTATTGAATGCCAATAAATATTTTTTGTTGGAGAAAGAAAAAAAGTTAATTGAAAATTTGCCTGACTTTGTGAAACATTTAAAAGACATGCATAATGAGTACAAAAATAAATGAAAGCAAAAAAATCCTGATTGTTGACGATAATCCCCTCAATGTGGAGGTTATTGCTAATTTGCTTTCGGGAAATAATTGCGACATTGAATTTGCTGTGAGTGGGGAGGAGTCATTGGAATGGGTCGAAAAAGCAGCTTTTGATCTTATTTTGATGGATATCATGATGCCGGGCATTGATGGTTATGAAGCCTGCCGGCAGATAAAGAAAAAGGAGGCCTGCCGCGATATTCCCATAATATTTCTCACGGCCAAAACTGATACGGAAAGCCTGTCCAAAGCCTTTCGGGCGGGAGGTGTGGATTACGTTTCCAAACCGTTTCGTTCGAAAGAGTTGTTGGCTCGTGTTGCGACCCATGTCGAGCTGAAACAGCGGCGTGAAGAACTGAAGGAACTCAATGCCCGCTTAGAAGAA
>CAYLSW010000356.1:0-1937 GCA_964386145.1 uncultured Lentimicrobiaceae bacterium
TCTTTGCCAAAGGTTCTTTGATTTCTGTGTGCCGTGGAACCGCCTCTGTCACTCCGTTTTTTGGATTTATCCAGAGGGAATGCGAGCCGCCTTCCCGTTTCAGGTAGCAACCCGCAATTCTCAATCACGTTCCAATGCTCTCCTTTTCATCCAATCACAACCTTTTCACGGATGACATCTTCAGGCAGCCCACGAAAAAGATCATCTCTGCGATCTTCCAGTATCAATTCAATGGCCTGCCTTAGATTGTCCTTTGCTTCATTTATCGTTTCACCTTGTCCGTTTGCGCCGGGAACTTCAGGGCAGATAGCCCAATAACCGCCTTCTGGTGCGGTTTCAATGATTGCCGTAAATTCTGATTTCATTATCTCCTCCTGCTTAAATTGACCGAACATTTTATTCTACTGCCCATAGCAACATAATTTACAAAATTAAGCACATAATTTAAATATTCCAAAAAAAATCTCGTTTGCAGTACAATAGGTATTATTTGCAGGAGTATACGTAATTAATAATCTATGAGCCGTCTCTAAAAAGGTAGATTTTTGTCAAAATCAAGGCGTGGTGCTTTTTTCTTTTTTCGCAATAAATCTCTACAAATAGGATTTCAGGATTCTGCTTCGTGAAGTCTGCTTCAACCGGCGAATGGCTTTTTCCTTGATTTGGCGCACACGCTCGCGGGTCAGGTCAAATTTTTCACCAATCTCCTCCAAAGTCATGGGATGGCCGCCGTTGAGTCCGAAATACAAACGGATGACGTCTGCTTCACGTTGTGTGAGTGTAGAAATGGCGCGGTCTATTTCCTTGCGCAGCGATTCGTAAAGCAAACCGGTTTCCGGCGTTACAGACTCCTCACTTTTCAGCACATCGTACATGTTGTTGTCTTCGTCCTGGATGAGGGGTGCGTCCATCGAAACATGTCGTCCGGCATTTCTCTTGGACTCTTTCACCTCATTGATAGTCATATCGAGCATTCCGGCAATCTCTTTGTAGTCGGGTTCGCGTTCGTACTTTTGCTCAAGCTTTGCAGTGGCTTTATTAATTTTATTGATGGAACCAATCTTATTCAGTGGCAGGCGAACAATACGAGATTGTTCGGCCAGCGCCTGAAGAATGGATTGACGAATCCACCACACAGCATAGGAAATGAATTTGAACCCTCGTGTTTCATCAAAACGTTGTGCTGCTTTGATAAGTCCGAGGTTGCCTTCGTTAATCAGGTCGGGGAGGCTTAAGCCCTGGTTTTGGTATTGCTTTGAAACGGAAACTACAAACCGCAGATTGGCTTTTGTCAACTCTTCCAAAGCTGTTTTATCACCCTGCTTAATCCTTCTTGCCAGTTCAACTTCCTGTTCAGCGGTAATCAAATCAACCTTTCCGATTTCCTGCAAATACTTGTCGAGAGATGCAGTCTCGCGGTTGGTTACCTGCTTGGTGATTTTAAGCTGCCTCATGCTCTGCTTCCTTTTATTTTATGGTTTATTGACTACGTTTATTACAATGAAAAGTTTCGTTTCGAAAGATTAATTTCTTTCGGGTCTTTTAATCAGCGCCTTGCGCGAAAGTTTCATCTTTCCGTTGCGCTCATCAACACCGATAAGTTTCACTTTTACCTTTTCACCTTCGTGCAGTACGCTTTCTACTTTTTCAATGCGTTTCCAGTCAATTTCAGAAATATGGAGCAAACCTTCCTTGCCGGGAAGAATCTCTACAAAGGCGCCAAAAGGAACAATACTTTTGATGGTCCCTTCATAAATTTCGCCCACTTCCGGAACGGCAACGATGCCTTTAATCCGGGCTTTGGCCATTTCGATAGATGCTTTGTCAGGCGAAACGATATCGATGACGCCATAATTTCCTACTTCTTCAATAACAATGGTCGTATTGGTCTCGCGCTGCATCTCCTGAATGACTTTTCCGCCGGGTCCAATCACGGC
>CAYLSW010000357.1:0-1931 GCA_964386145.1 uncultured Lentimicrobiaceae bacterium
ATCTTAAATTGCTGCCCGGCTATGTTAACAATTGCGTACATTCTGATTTGTCTTTTTACTGTCAAAATTGGAGGTGCAAAAATACTAAAAAAATCCAATTAACAAATCTTTGCTATTTATTTTTTCGCAAAATAACTCTTTTGTCCGGCTTTTATTTTTAATCGCGGTTTGGCATTGACCAGAAATACTCCGCCAAGAATCAACAACATCCAAAAAAAATAGACAATGGTAAAGTGTTCCCCATCCAAAATACCCCACATAATAGCCACGATGGGAATCACATACGTAACCGATGAAGCAAAAACCGGACTACTGAGTTTGATAAGCTTATTGAAAGCGATGAGCGCCAGTCCGGTTCCGACAACAGACAAAACAGCAAGATAGCCCATCCCATTCCATGATCCGGGTTCTGTCCAAAGCATTTTTGGAATGCGTGTAAACAACAGCACATAAATCAGGGTAGGAACACCCACATAAAAAAAGGTCATGGCCGTAATTTGCATTGAATTAAGTCCTGAAAAGTATCTCTTCACAAGGTTAACATTTATGGCATAGCAAACCGAAGCTATAACCACAAGAAAGGAATACCAGAAGTCCCCGCTCAGCTGATTGCCTGAACCGGAAATCATTAACCCGGCGGCACCGACAAGTCCGATAAAAACCCCCAGCACATTGACCCACCGCGTTTTGAAACCGAAAAAAGCAAGGCCGAGAAGCAAAGTAAAAAGAGGAGTCAGCGAGTTAAGGGTTCCTGCCAGACCACTTTCGATACGCGTTTCGGCAATGGCAAACATCAGCGCAGGAATCACACTACCGACGACCCCCGAAACAACAAGCGGCAGGAAGTATTTCCGTTCAATGTTCTTCACGTGCCGCAAGGCAAAAGGCAGAAGAAAAAGGAAAGTTATCACAACGCGCAACAGCCCTACTTCCGTTCCTGAAAAGGAGAGAAGAGCAAGTTTCATCAAGATGAAGGAGCTGCCCCATGTCAGCATCAGGCCAAAAAGAATCAGCCATGAAAGCAACTGTTGTTTAGGTTGTTTTTCTATTTCCATATTAATGGGCTAAAATAAACAATCTGCAATCTGTAATCTGCAATTTGTAATTTGAAAATTCAAAAGCTTCTGCTTCCATGCAGTTTTTCACATTAAAAAAAACACTTGTGAAAGCGCCAATACAGGCCCCCGAACAAACACCGCGATGCAGGCACTCCCTTTGCTACAACGGAATCCGTAATTTTTTACAAAGGTTTCTAAGTAAGCGTTTCTAAGCCTTATTGCAATCGTTTGCGAATTAGATTTGAATGGACGAAGTAATGTTTCCTTTTTTTACAGAAAAAGCACGTATTTCACTAATTACCAACACATTAATTTTTAACATTAAGGATGTGTTAAATCTTTATAAAAAAGATTAACAAATACTAAACAAAAATCAATTAATTTTGTACAAATTGGTATCAATTATTAGTTAACGGTAATGGAAACCGATGTTGACTTTAATGTGAAACGAGCCACACGCTTCATAATTAATAGTAAAAAGCAATTTTGAAAAAAGCGTCAGCCCGGAGAAATTTAATTTCAATAATTAAAAAACACAAAAAAAAGTTTTAATTAAAAAAAACATGTTATGCTAAAAAAGTTTTTTACAAACTCAGCAATGTTGATACTCCTGTTTATTTTGGGAATATCGACTGCAATGGCCCAGAGCGGAACGGTTCAGGGTACCATTGTAGATGCAAATGACGGTACGCCGTTGCCGGGAGCAACAGTCCTGTTGAAAGGAACCTCCTCAGGAACAGTTACCGGCTTGGATGGAAAATACAGTATCACGGTGAAAGGAAGTGCCGTTTTGGTGTTCTCCTATGTGGGCTATCAAACACAGGAAATATCTGTAAAACCCAACACCACCGTAAATGTCAGGCTAGAACCGAC
>CAYLSW010000358.1:0-1917 GCA_964386145.1 uncultured Lentimicrobiaceae bacterium
AATTCAACTTGAGAATCCACCGTCTTAGATGATGGGTTTTTTACTGTTTGGCGAGTGGCTTCCACGAAATTGAGAATGATGAATGAAAGGATTCATCAGAACAGAGCCGGATATTAGAAGACTTACTTCAGTTTCAGCTCGCAGACAATATCTTCAATTTGTGCCTCCAGCACTTTGTTTACCTTGCCAAAGTCTTCTATCTTCTTCAATATACCTTTGAGGCCGAAATAAAATTTAATTTTTGGCTCGGTACCTGAGGGGCGGATACTTATTTTGGAACCGTTTTCGGTGAAAAACTGCAACACGTTAGACTTGGGCAGGTCAATAGGCTTTTTGGTGTTCGTCACCAGATCATGACTTATGCTGTTTTCATAATCTTTGATAGATACTACTTTTGAGCCTCCCAGGGTTTTGGGTGGGTGTGTACGAAAATCATCCATGATTCTTTGGATTTCTTCTGCACCCGCTTTTCCTTTTCTGACGATGGAAACCAGTTTCTCTTTGTAAAAGCCAAATTTTACGTACAAATCTTTCAGCATTTCGTACAGATTTGTTCCTCTGTCGGCAGCCCATGCTGCTGTTTCGGCAATCATGGAGCAGGAGATAACCGCATCTTTGTCGCGGACAAAATCTCCCACAAGGTAACCATAGCTTTCTTCGCCACCACCGATAAAAGTTTTCTCACCTTCAAAGCGTTTGATGATGTCGGCAATGTATTTGAAACCGGTGAGTACATCATAATGTGCTACTTTAAATTTGTCCGCAAGGTCGAAAAGGAGCTCAGAGGTAACAATAGTTTTGACAATAAATTCGTTCCCGGTAAGCTTGCCGTTTTCCGACCATTTGGTTAGCAGATAATAGATGAGTAGCGAGGCGGCCTGGTTGCCGTTGAGGAGTACAAAATCTTCACCCTTGCGAACGGCGATACCCACACGGTCACCATCGGGGTCGGTGGCCATAACAAGCTCGGCACTAATGGCCTTGGCTTTTTGTATGGCCAGTTCCAGCGCAGCCGGTTCCTCCGGATTGGGGGAGACCACGGTGGGAAAGTTACCATCCGGAACAGCCTGTTTTTCCACAATGTGGACATTGGTAAAACCGAAGTTTTTCAATGAATCAGGAACCAGCTTAATGCCTGTACCGTGCAGCGGCGTGTAAACAATGCTGAAATTCTTTTGGCGTTCGATGACTTCCGGTGAAAGTGAGAGGGCCTTCACCTTTTCCAGATATACTTTGTCCACCTCTTCACCGATAGTTTCAATCAAAGCGGGGTTTCCCGTAAAACTGATTTCGTTGATGCTCTCGATTTTTTCCACTTCTGCAATGACATTTTTGTCGTGGGGGCTAATCAGCTGGCCGCCATCTTCCCAGTAAGCTTTGTATCCGTTGTATTCTTTGGGATTGTGAGAAGCAGTAATCATAATACCTCCCTGGCATTTCAAATGACGAATGGCAAAAGAGAGTTCCGGTGTGGGGCGCAGGTCATCAAAAAGATAGACCTTAAATCCGTTGGCGGAGAATATGTCAGCAGCCACAGTGGTAAAATAACGGCTGTTGTTTCTGGAGTCATGGGCAATGACAACACTGATTTGCTCTTTGTCAGGGAAATTGGCTTTCAGGTAGTTACTAAAGCCTTGTGTGGCCATGCCCACGGTATATTTGTTCATTCGGTTGGAGCCGGCTCCCATAATACCGCGCAGCCCGCCGGTGCCGAATTCCAGGTCGCGGTAAAAAGCTTCGGTAAGTTCCTGCGGATGGTTTTCTATCATGTCGCGGACGGCTCGTTTGGTCTCTTCGTCGTATGGGCCGTCAAGCCAGCTGTTGGCTTTGTCCAAAATGTTTTGATCTATATTCGTTTCCATGTTATTTGTTTTTTAATTGTCCCAATACATGTTTCAGGCTGTCGAGCCAGTAAGG
>CAYLSW010000359.1:0-1909 GCA_964386145.1 uncultured Lentimicrobiaceae bacterium
AGCATCCCGACTTTAAGTTTACCGGCTTTCAGATAATATTTGTTAATATCAGTGATTTCATACTCGCCCCGTGCACTGGGTTTCAGGTTCCTGGCAATTTCAACAACAGAATTGTCATAAAAATACAAACCGGGAACCGCGTAATGTGATTTGGGATGTTCCGGTTTCTCTTCAATGGAAAGAGCGTTCATGTTATCATCAAATTCCACCACGCCATAACGTTCCGGATCGCTTACGTGATAGGCAAAAACAATGCCGCCATCAGGATTGGTGCTCCCCATGAGCAACTTTTGCAATCCGCTGCCATAAAAAATGTTGTCACCCAAAACCAGCGCCACTTTTTCATCACCGATAAATTCCTCACCAATCACAAAAGCCTGTGCCAGTCCGTTGGGCTCATACTGAACAGCATACTCAAAACGGCAACCGATTTGGGAGCCGTCTCCCAGCAATAATTTAAAATTGGGAGTGTCGTGCGGTGTGGAAATAATGAGAATATCCTTTATGCCGGCCATAAGCAAAATCGACAGGGGATAATAAATCATGGGCTTGTCGTAAACCGGCATAAGCTGCTTGCTGACGGCAAGTGTAAGTGGGTGCAGACGTGTTCCGGATCCTCCGGCCAGTATAATTCCTTTCATAATCTATTGTTTTTTCTTGTTTTCTAATTCTTCACGGACAACTTTATCTAATTCATCATGTTTCTCTTCCACAAAAACCTCAATGTCTGCTTTCTTAAACGATTTTGTGAGCAGCCACTTGTCAAGCGAAAGCAACAGCGAAGGCAGCACAATCAGGTTGGTGAGCAAGGCTATCAACAACGTAAACGAAACGAGATAACCCAGTGCTTCGGTACCACCAAACGAAGAGAAGGTGAAAATGTAAAAGCCGAAAAACAGTACGGTAACCGAAAATATCATACTGTATCCTGCTTCATACAACGCTCCGATAACTGATTTTTTGACATTCCACCGGTTTGTCTTCAAATGTAACCTGTAACGCGACAAATAGTGAATTGTGTTGTCCACACTGATACCCAATGCAATACTGAAAATGATAATGGTGGAGGGCTTTATGGCAATACCGAAATAACCCATCATTCCGGCGGTGAGGATAAGTGGTATCATATTGGGGATGAGGGAAATGATAATCATCTTAACCGAGGAGAAGATGAAAGACATGAGCAATGTGATAATGCCAATTGCAAGCAATAAGCTGAAAGTCAAATTTTTAACAAGGTAATTTGTGCTTTTTAGAAAGACCACACTGGTCCCGGTCAGATGTACTTTATACTTTGAGGGTGGAAAAATTTTGTTGATTCTTGGTCTGAGTGTATGGATAATACTATCAATTTCGTTAGTTCCGATATTCGCCATCTGAACAGATATTCTTGTAATTCGAAAAGTAGAATCCACAAATGAGCTGAGTAAACTTCGCTTTTTGCTACGTGCCTTCCGCTTAAAATCAGGGAGATAGCTTAGAATAAAATTCTTTTCCTGACTATTTGGTAAAGAATACATTTTAGGATTACCACGGTAAAAAGCCTGTTTGGCTGATTTCACAAGAGAGACAATGGATACCGGACGGGCAAACTCGGGATACAATGCCAGTGTGTCTTGCAGTTGCTCCAACTTCCGTAAGTTGTAAAGCCGTAATAGCCCTCCTCTCTTTTCCGTGTTAACGGTAATTTCCAGGGGCATGACCCCTTTGAAATTTTTCTCCATAAAAAGCAAGTCTTTCTGCAACTTGTTATCCTTGGAAATGTCATCAACTATGGAACCTGATGTTCGCAATCTGGTAATTCCATACGCACCGATTATTATTAATAAAACTGTAACAATGTAAATAATTGGTCTGTATCTGAATATCAGCTTGTTCACGGCATTTAGTATCTTGGTGGCAAAACCCC
>CAYLSW010000360.1:0-1908 GCA_964386145.1 uncultured Lentimicrobiaceae bacterium
CACATCCCTTGGCAGCATTACCTGCCCAGGTTCAAATGGTATGATCTCAGCCGTTTATTGGCACCCTTTGTAATTATCTGACAAAGGTAGTTATATTTTTTGATTCTGTATTATTTTCTGTGGATAAAATTCAAGAAATAACGAATTGAACATAACGGATAACAAATGAAAAACAAACTTAAAAATTCAGTTTTCAAACTACCGGGAAAAACAGGCTTTTCCAGCACTCTCTTATTTGATTGTAGTGTTAATTTATTCAGGTAGCTGATAAACTGAATATTCGATTGTTCGCTTTTTGAAAATTAAAACTTGAGGTATAATGGACAGAAAGGAGGCTCAAAAGTCTGTTAAGCCAAATTTGAAAATTATTTAGGATTTGCAGTTTTATTGTTTTTGTGATTTTATCCCTGCTAAATATAAAAAGCTGGATACTTTCGGTGTCCCGTAAAATTCGACATAGAACTTGGCTTATTAACCTATTTTTCTAAAAAGCGTATAAACGTAAGGCCTTTCTGCCCCCGTAGGCATGGTGTATATGTAATCAAAGCTGCCTGTCAGCCCAAAATTATCTCCAAGTTTTTCGGCTAACATTTCTCCGTTGTATCTGTATATGGGAAGCCCCGAACACTTTGCTGCACCCTTTAGGTTGAATTCTGCAAAGATGACGAAGCCGCCTTTTCTTACTTTGCGTTTCAGCAGCTCAAAATAAGTATCCTGATCTTTCGATTTTGTGAAAAAATGAAGGACTGCTCTGTCAATCCACAGATCAACGGGAGGTATATTTTTCAGGAGAACAGGGTTGGTTAAATCGTCCACAATCCACGTGACTTTATCTTTTTCATCTCCAAGGCTGGTTTTCAGCCTTGTCAGGCTATCGTTGCTTATATCTGTTGCAATTATGTTCCTGTAACCCATTAATAAAAGAAACTCAATCAGGGTTGTTGTTCCTGCACCAACATTTAATATTACCGAATCAGGAGATAAATTACATTTGTCAATCAGACAAATTGACTCTTGCGGAAAATCTTCGTACCAGCCTAATTTCTCGTCGGCACGGCTTGTATACACTTTATTCCAATGCTCTTTCAGATTAATCTCAGCTTCATATGCCGGTGTGGTGCAACGTCTTTTCCTTCTGTTATCTATATTACAGTTTTTTTCGGTCACAACAAATCCTTTTTAATCTGTTCAAACTCCTCTTTTGTAATCTCTCCTTTTGCATAACGCTTTTGTAGAATTTCAAGAGGGGTTTCCCCGGGATCTGATAGATGGTTATCCCTGTAACGGTAATACCAGGACGGGCTGTAGCCACATCTGCCAAAAAACAGAAAGATGAATAATAATATTACCACCAACATGATAAGTGGAAAAATCCACATTCCACCCATCCAAAAATTTCCTGTCCACATAGCTTTCGTTTTTAAGATTAATAGCTTTCGTTTTTTGCAATGGTTTCGAGTATCGCCATCATTTTTTCGAATATCTCTTTTGCGAGTTTACTCTCTGCATCTTTATCAATCTCTACAAAAATCATTCCCCTCCACAGGCGTGTCATGTTGCTGACAAATTTCATTTCCTCTGACTTTTTTTAACTCGCACAACAACTCAATTTTGACACATCTTTTCCAAAAGTGATGGCAGCCAGTTTAATCCCTTCTCCCAAGGTGAGATAGGGATACAGATTTTCGGCAAGTTCATTGACCGTTATGCTATATTTTATGGCCATGCTGAGCATCTGGATAAGTTCACCTCCTTCGGGAGCAACAATCCTGGCGCCGATGAGTTTGTCTGTTTCGGTGTTACGGATGAGTTTGATAAAACCACGGGTGTCACGGGCAGCAATAGCTCTTGGGATATCTTTCAGCTCCAGTTTGGAGACTTCAAAAGGAATATTTTGTGCTTCTGCCT
>CAYLSW010000361.1:0-1904 GCA_964386145.1 uncultured Lentimicrobiaceae bacterium
GCCGTCAGGCAGGGATTTTTTATTTTCGCTCAGCGAAAAGGAATCCGCTTAATCCGTTTAATCCGATGATGGTTTATTTTTTCTTCTATGAATTAGATGTGTTTCAGTCGCTGACGCTCCTTCAACTTTTTCTGTCACCGAATTTAACGAATTTAACGAATTATTGTTTGCCGCAAGCGTCAAATCTTCCTGCCGGCCGTCAGGCAGGCCTTAATGGTTTAATTTTTGGGGATACTCATCAGACAGCAACCATTTCCATACGGGCATGGTTTTTATTTCCCCGGACAGTTTTGTTTCATTGATTTCCGTATCATAATAAAGCAGCAAGCCCTCCGGAAGGTTATATTCTTTCAAAACTTCCTGAAGTCCGCTTATTTCTCTGTTAAGGTTTTCGTTGTTAAGAAGGTATGTTACCTGGATGGCTTGTGTTATACGGAGTCCCTGTTTTACCACAAAATCGCATTCTCCTTTTCCTGCATAGTAAAAGATTTCTTTTCCCCTGCGTTTCAGCTCGAGGTAAACAATATTTTCGAGTACCCTGCCTTTATTGGCTGAAAAATTAAATCCAATACGATGTATAAATCCCTGATCGACAGTAAAGACTTTACGGGGATTTAAGGTTTGTTTTTTTATGGAAAAATCGAATTTATTCAGATAATAAAACAGATAGGCATGGGCATAGTAACCCAGATAATTTTTAATACTGCTCAAACTTTTTACGGAAGCTGCCTTTTGTAAAGTGGCATACGAAAATTTTTTGGCGGTATTGGACAAAAAGTAAATACCTATTTGTTTGATTTCATCCACCTGGCTTAAACGATAACGCGCAATAATATCGCGGTATAAAATATCCTGAAAATAACCGGTCAATATTTCCGGATCGTTTTCCTTTACTGCAAGAGGGAAACCTCCTTCTGTCATGAATTTATCAAATGCTCCGGTTATTTGTAAGCGCCGCCCCGTTGTTAAACGGGAGATAGTGGCATCGGCATGATGAAATCTCAGATATTCTTTAAAAGAAAACGGCATCAATTCGATCACTTTGTTTCTTCCCGTCAGGCTGGTGGCTATTTCCGAACTGAGTATGGAGGCGTTGGAACCGGTTACAAAAATCTTCCTTCCTTGTTCATACATCCGGTTGACAAACTTTTCCCATCCGGTGATGTTTTGTATTTCATCAAAAAATAAAACAGGTTCTTTTCCGTAAATCTCTTTATGCAGATTGTCAATATTTTCTAATAACGTAACATCGTTTATGATCCTTTCATCATCGAAATTGAAATAGCAATAACCGGCCTCTCCGAGTTTCATTTTTTCCTTTATGAGGAAAAGCAGAGAGGATTTACCACATCGGCGTACCCCTGTAATAACCACTACGAGCGAAGTCTTTATGGCATCGTTTAAAGGAATATCTCTCTCTATCAACCCTGTTTTAGCTTCAAAGACTTCTTTTTGGTCAAGCAATATTTCAGTGAGCCGTTCTTTGTTCATTATTTATTCTTTCGCTATAAACGAAAGGTTATCGTGTTTATTGTTCTTTTTAAAAGAAAGGTATTTGGATTTTTTTAATCCTGTCTTCATCAGGCAGACATTAAGGAATCACTTTTCGATTAACCGGGGACAGTGCCTTGCAAGGTTGAATTTCCCGGGTTATTTGATTTATGTTAGAATGGTTGGTGTTACCCATCGGGTATGTGTTTCAGTCGCTGACACTCTTTTAATTATTTTGTCATCCCCGCTGTTGTGCCAACGGCGGAGTGCAAATCTCGTCATTAAATCCAAAGATTCTCACGCCAATTCCTTCCCTCATACTTTCGCAATTGGCTCAGAGATAAACGATATAGAAAAACGTTTAATTCTGAGCCTGCCTTTAGGTTGGGTTGGGCGGTGGAGCAGGCGTGAGA
>CAYLSW010000362.1:0-1903 GCA_964386145.1 uncultured Lentimicrobiaceae bacterium
GAGCAGATAACTTTCTTTCTCTAATTGGAGCTGTTTCTCTTTTTGTGCGGTAATATCCATGTCTATTCCATAGAGTCTTACAACATTTCCATCCTTATCGCGCTGAGACTCTATGATAGAACGAATCCATTTTACTTTGCCATCCAACAACAAACGATACTCCAGTTTTCTTTGGTTGCGTATTCCATGAATAATGTTTGTTTTGCGACTTTTAACCAAATGCCTGTTTTTCGGATGAACCTCGTTAAAAAACAAAGTTTCGTTTGGCTTCGTTCCCACAGGGACTTTAAAAATCCGGTACTCTTCCAGAGACCATAATACCAGTCCCGTTTTTAAGTCCTCCACCCAGCTTCCCATTTGTGCCATTTGCTGGGATAAGTTTAACAGTTCCTGTTGCTCTTGAATAATCAATTCCGTATTCTTTTGGAATGTTATGTCTTCGATCACCCCATCATAATACAAGGGAGCATTTTTTTCATCTTTTATAAGTGTTGCGTTTTCACGAAGCCAAATTTTGTTTCCATCTTTACGGGTCCATACAGATTCAAAGCTTATAATCCTGCTCTCTTTCTCAATTTTTTCTTTAAAAGCCCGTCGCCCGAATCCAGTATCTCTATCCTGGTTTTCTAAGTTTAGTTTCTGCAAATCTTCCATCGAATCACAACCCAGTATTTTAATCAGGGCAGCATTTGCCATAAGGATTTTGCCATCGGGGGTGGAGCGATAAATGCCGAGAGAGGAGTTTTCAAAAAGACTGCGGTAGCGGGCTTTGCTAATTGTCAGTTCTTTCTCCAGTTTTTCGGCAGCGGAAATATCGATAGCAGCTCCCATCATTCCTGCCGGTTTTCCATCTTTCAGCACAGGAACTGCACGAAAAATAGCAGTAATATATTCGCCGTTTTTCTTTCGAATTCTGTATTTGGCCGGCTTAAGGATTTTGCCTTCCAGCTTTTTCCGAATATTTTGTAGTAAATATTGCCTGTCTTCCGGGTGAAAGAACTCAAGCCCGCTTTTGCCAATTAGCTCATCCGGATGATAGCCCATGGTTTCATAAACATTCTCGCTGGCATAAATTATTTCATTGGTTAGGCCTGATTCAAAAACCATAACCGGTAAACGGTCAATCAAATCTTTCCAATGATTTTTTCCAAAAGTCGATAAGGTGCGTTCTTTTTTCATGATTAAAGTAAATCAGATTGCTTGTTCTTAAAGACATCAGGCAGGTTGAAATTTATCAGTTAAGCTATTGTTCGTTTGTCTTGCAAAGATACACAAAATATTGTCTTTATTTACATAAGTGCCCACTAAAAAAACAAAATAATTCTTTGAAATCATTGATAAACCATATTTTACAATCGAAACTTGTTTAAAGTTAAACTGAAAAACATCCTAACTTTATTTGATTTCAGCTATTTTTTATTTTATAGATATGGCTATGAAATAATAGCTTTGCTATTTCACGGGGTAAACTGTGACTATTTGCAACCCCTCCCTGCAAGCCGGCTCTTTCACTAAAAATGTTTAATAAACCCTAAGCTCCTGACGGGATCAAGGAGGGGTTAATAAATTAGTAATCAGAATGTTAAATAATAAAGTAACATATTTGGTGTGGCTTGTCCCACAGGAATAACATTTTGGTAGTCAACTTGAAGTTTGAAGTGTCTGAAGTGAGCGGGGGGCTGTTCATTCGTTCCGCTCCTCCAGCTCCATCCATCGAAGGGTTTTCTCATCGATGGTTTTCAGGAGTGCAGCAATACCGGACGCAGCTTTTTCCAGTTCCTGATAATCCATCTTCCCTGAATTCATGGCAGTTTCCAAAGTAGCTTTTTCGGTTTCTGATTTTTCAATCTCCTTTTCGAGGGCTTCATATTCGCGCTTTTCGTTGAAGGAGAGCTTTTGACGT
>CAYLSW010000363.1:0-1899 GCA_964386145.1 uncultured Lentimicrobiaceae bacterium
CTTTATAACAAAGAGAATTTTTCTTATAATTTGTTACGAGATAACCTGTTACTTCCTAATATCTCCTTTTGTACCTGTTCTTCGTTGCAAAAGTATTGAATAAGTCCGACTATCTACAACTCTGCACTTTGAAAAATCACCGGTTATTTCGGTGATAATCAGTTTAACTTAACCATCAGCCTGGAGAATCAGCATACTTTACCCGTATATGCCTTCTTATGTGTCTCATTCTAGATATATTATATCGGGTGATAGGTCAGTTTTTTTCAGCACTTCAGCTCTCCATCTTTCCCACCCTTTTATTACATTCTTCTTTGAGCGTTTTTATCCCGTTTTGGGTATAGCAATTTGAAGAAAACAACAATGGAAAGAAAAGAGATAAGAAAGTAATATAATTTCGATCAATGCGACCTAACATAACCACAGATATATTATTGGTACAGCAAATACTTCGCTCTTATTTTTTTAAACTTTTCCAGGTCTTTCTGCCAGCTTTGACGGATTTGTTTTTCGGAGAAACCCATTTCAATTTGCAAACGCAAGCTGTCTGTTCCGGCAAGCCTGTCAAAACCTTTTCTAAAAAACGGATGTTCATCCTTTGCCAACTCTTGATAAGCTTTCAACAGCCATTGCAGATGAAGTTGCGCTGAATTTTCCCGGTAATTTTCTGCGAAAGGGATCAAATCTTTCCCCCTGAAGGTCTTGTTTTCAAATTTGGGATGCATGCTGACGCCTGGAATACTCTTCGGCGTTAAAACATAATTACCTTTCATTCCCGGATAGCCGTAAACCTGAAAGGGCTTGTCGGTACCCCTGCCCACACTTACAATAGTTCCTTCAAAAAAGCAAAGCGAAGGATAAAGATAAACCGCTTGCCAGTCGGGCAGGTTGGGTGAAGGTTTCACGGGAAGTTTTACTATCATATTGCGGGTATATTTTTTCATCGGAATAACGGTCAAATCGCAGGTTACACCATTTTTCAGCCAGTGCTCACCATTCACCATACGCGCATACTCGCCAATAGTCATACCGTAAACCGCAGGTACGGGATGCATCCCCACAAAGGAAGTGTATCCTGGTTTCAGCATCGGGCCATCCACATAAAAGCCATTGGGATTGGGGCGGTCAAGAATAATCATCGGGATATGATTTTCAGCACAGGCTTCCATAACCAGTGACATGGTAGAGATATAAGTATAAAACCGCGTGCCAACATCCTGCAAGTCAAACAATACCACATCAACGCCTTTCAGGTCATCGACTGTGGGCTTTTTGTGCTTCCCGTAAAGGGAAATCACCGGAAGGCCGGTAGCAGCATCCAGACTATTTTTTATCACCGCTCCGGGGCTTTTGTTTCCCCTGAAGCCATGTTCGGGACTGAATATCCGCACTACCCGGATGCCAGAGGACAAAAGGCTGTCCACCAGTTGTGTTTTTCCAATAATGGAACTCTGGTTAGCCACAACCGCCACCCGTTTTCCCCTCAACAAAGGAAAATAAGCAGTAGTCTGCTCGTCGCCGGTAACAATTTGGTTATAATTTGTCAACACCGCCAACCGGTTTTGCGCTAAACCCACTACTCCGGAAAAAAGAAGCGAAACAAAAAGTAAGATACGTATCCTCATAATAAATCCCCGATTTAAAGTACAAGGTAAAATTACTAAATTCTGCATTAGTAAAGCAGGAAATGATAATTTTGTAAAAAAATCAGTTTTGGACGTTGCCTATTTCATTGCGAGACATATTGCACCCGGACATACGGAAGCATACTCACGTCCGATTATTCGCATTGCCGTTATCAGCATAGCGCTGGGTTTGATGCTGATGATTATTTCAGTAGCCATTGTCATTGGTTTCAAGCATTCCATTAGCAACAAAGTGGTGGGCTTCGCCGCGCCG
>CAYLSW010000364.1:0-1897 GCA_964386145.1 uncultured Lentimicrobiaceae bacterium
TTTACTGGCTGCAGGATTTGGTTCTTTTCCATATGTGATAATTATTATCCCGTATTTATCTGACTGCTCAATTCTTTTCTGATAATAGGTTCCTTTTTATCGGATATGCTTATCTATATTAATTATAAACTGGAATTTAGAATTTATAAGCGAGATATTAAACCATTTAATATTAGAATTTGGATAGTTTTGCCGATATTTTTTTATAAATAAAAACAAAAGAAAAGATGACAACATTTATCTTGATGCTTATCGTATTCGTTTTTGGCTATCTCGCCATTGCCATGGAAGAGCCTTTAAAGATTGATAAAGCAGCTTCTGCCCTTTTGTTGGGTGTAATCATTTGGGTCGTTTATATTCTTGGCCTGCCAGGTATTCTTAATCTGGGATTCAGTCCTTCGTGGGAACACTTTCTGAAAAGCTCGAATCTGGCTGCTTTTAAGCATAAATATGAAGGTGTGAGCCTGATTGCCCAGATGAAATATTTCGTTACTGACCATGAAGTAGTTTCTCATCTCGGTAACCTGGCACAGATACTCTTTTTTCTGCTCGGTGCTATGACCATTGTGGAAACGGTGGATCAGCATGAGGGGTTCCGCGTTATCACGGATAGAATTAAGACAACCAGTAAAGTCAAACTGTTATGGACTGTAGCTACCATTACTTTTTTCCTGTCGGGAGTGCTGGACAACATGACGACTACTATTGTGATGATTGCGCTGCTGCGAAAGTTGATTGAAGATAAAAAGTCTCGATGGTTTTTTGCCAGTATGATTGTCATCGCGGCCAATGCAGGAGGCGCTTTTACGCCTATTGGCGATGTGACGACCATAATGCTGTGGATTGGCGGGCAGGTGACAGCACTTGATATAATGGGAATGGTTTTTCTGCCCAGTATTGTCAGTCTGGTCATTCCGCTGGCCGTGGTCTCCATTTATATGAAGGGCCATGTTGAAAAACCCTCTTTGGATTCTTCGGATAGTTTTAGCACCTCCCGGCGTGAGCGTATGCTTTTGCTATCGATGGGTATCGGTGGTTTGATTTTTGTCCCGATTTTTAAAGAACTGACCGACCTGCCTCCTTATATGGGCATGCTCTTCAGTCTCGGTGTCATCTGGGTAACGACGGAGTTTATACACAAAAAAGGTTCGCCTGAAGACAGACGAAAATATACTGTTGTGGGCATCCTGAAAAGAGTTGACATCCCTACCATCTTGTTTTATCTCGGTATTTTGTCGGCAGTGGCCGCACTGGAATCAGCCGGACATCTACAGGTTATGGCCACCTATTTCGACAAACACATGCACAATATTTACCTCATAAACGGAGCCATTGGTTTGCTGTCCTCCATTGTGGATAATGTTCCTCTCACTGCTGCTGCCATGGGAATGTACCCTATTATGACTCACACTATGGTTGCGGCTTCTGCTGATCCTGCCTTTATGCACCATTTTGTTCAAAATGGTGCCTTCTGGGAACTGCTGGCTTATGCAGCCGGTACGGGTGGAAGTATTCTGATTATTGGTTCGGCAGCCGGCGTGGTAGCCATGGCTCTTGAGAAAATTGATTTTATCTGGTATATGAAGAAAATTGCCTGGCTGGCACTGCTCGGCTATTTTGCCGGTATTCTTACTTATTGGCTACAAAACGAACTGATATTTCATCATTAGAGAAACGGAACTTTTTCTGATAGTTTGTTTTTTTACAATAGTTCGATAAAAATTTTATATAACTGATTATCGGACAGATAAAAGTTTAGAGTAATAAACACAACTCATTGTTATTTAGTGCTTTAAGTCTCTAAGGGATTGTAACAAAATAACCTGACAGTTTCGGCTTGTTCTTTTGTGCTTTTTCTTCGTTGCAAAAGTTTTAAATTCACCCTGTGAAATAATGG
>CAYLSW010000365.1:0-1892 GCA_964386145.1 uncultured Lentimicrobiaceae bacterium
TTTTTAATCGAAATAATTATTGATGGGACCATAGGCATGGAAAAAACCGGTAAGCATCACCCTGTTTACATCGTCGCTGGTTTTGGCTACCTTGTCACTCACCAGTTTTTCGCCAATAGCTTTGGAACGTTTACCATAATTAATGGCCATCTGCGAACCGAGGGTATTCATGGCTTTCAGGTCGTTAAAGAACCGGGTAAAAATTTCATCTTTATTTTTCATTCGCAGGGTAGCTTTCCAGGTAACAGCTGAACCGGGCAGATTGCCAAGCATTGCATCACATTCAGCTTTAAAGCTGTCAATGTTCACATACTGCTGTTTTTGAATATCCCAAACGGCCACCGGTTTTCCTTTTTCATATTTCAGGAAACCATCTTTTTGAGCCCCACTGGAATACTGTCCGCCTTTTGCGCCCTGTTCCATCATTTTATCTAACAAATCGCTGTGCATATCTTCGTCTTTTACGAAAGGGTCCATTACGTTTAGTATAAACTGCATAACATCAATACCCACATAATCCATAAGCTGAAAAATACCCATTGGGCGGATCAGATACTCCTGCGTCACTTTGTTCACCATGTAAACAGCCTTGTACAAAGGTATATTCTTCTCTTTAGCCAATGTTTCGGCCTCTTTCATTCCGTGCAAACCGTCTCGCATAAAGTGACCGTTTCCGATAAATCCGGCAAAGTCGTTGGAGGGGACGACAATCTTCCTCAGATTCCTGGCATAGGCATAAGCAAACTCAACTACTTCGTCTTTGGTGTTGCCGGTTCTA
This sequence comes from uncultured Lentimicrobiaceae bacterium, assembly GCA_964386145.1. GTDB lineage: Bacteria > Bacteroidota > Bacteroidia > Bacteroidales > F082 > Sulfidibacterium. The sequence goes on from CAYLSW010000365.1 coordinate 779, forward strand.
ATCAACTCCACGAGCCGCTGGACGGCCGGCGGATTATAAAAATGGAAACCGATGATTTTGCCTTCTAATTTAGCTTCCTCATCAATCAGGTGAATGGGCACCGAAGATGTATTAGTAAAGAACCAGACATCTTTATCGTTGTTTTCTTTGATTTGCGAAAACAGTTTCACTTTCAGAGCACGGTTTTCGTTCACTGCTTCAAAAACAAGGGTAGAACCATAAGCAGTGCCCATAGCCGTGGAAGGGCGAACAATGTTCATCACATCAAAGATGTACTCATCAATAATGTCGTAATTTTCGACGAGATCTTCGCGACCGGCATACATTTTCCTAAGCCAGACCGTTTTCTTTTCAGCGATCTTACGCACCTGAACCCGCAAATAGTTCATAAGTCCTGCCAATCCTTCATCCGATACGTCGATAGCATTTAGCACAAAAGTTTTCCCTTTGTTTTCCGGTAACAGGGCCCGGTCGGCCATCTCAACGGCTGTCAGCAGCAAAATACCACTTCCCATTTTGCCTGCAGCCCCCAGAACCGAAACATTTTGTAATCTTTCGTCGTAGGTCATGTTTATTATTGTTTAGAGATTAATTTTTAAAATTTTATTGTCCATAATATCAAGGTATTGTCTGTTGTTAAAATCCATTGAGATAATAATTTTGTCATCCCGGGTGCAGTAAATAAAAGTCTGCGATTCTTATGAATGAACAACACCACAATGCTTACATTTCCAAACTTTATTTTCAGGAACTCCCTGAGGTGAAGAAGTTTTTGTACTGCGCCAACACAACCCATTCAATTGCAGTTCAAAAGCTTACACACAACCCGGATCAGCATAAGGGATTCTTTCAGCCCCCATTATTCCTATTTTAATTATTCTTGTTTTTACCATAATTCATCAAACCAAAAATAATAAAATTTTTTGATAAAATGGCCTCGGGCCAGCACAGAACGGCTAAGGGATTGTAACAAAATAACCTGACAGTTTCGGCTTGTTCTTTTGTGCTTTTTCTTCGTTGCAAAAGTTTTAAATTCACCCCGTGAAATAGCAAAGCTAATATTTCACGGGGTAAACAGTGGTTATTCGCAACCCTTTCCTGCAAGCTGGCTCGT
>CAYLSW010000366.1:0-1873 GCA_964386145.1 uncultured Lentimicrobiaceae bacterium
AGGATTGACACACACCCAGGCAAGAAGTGAAAATAAGTTACATTTTCATTTTAATCTCTTTTGGGTAACTACCCCGCCGCAAGCGGCGGGGTAATTCATTTACATTAAAAGCTTTTTGTAATGGCATCCAATAATTCTTATTTTTGCCCGTTGTACTTTACAAAAACATTTTTTTAAATAAATTATTATGACAGAAACAATTCGTAAATCACTTAGAGAATCGCCAAAAGCGCGCTGGTTGGCTATGTTCGTCGTTTCCATGGCAATGTTTGGAGCCTATTATTTTAGTTATGCAGAGTCATCAATAAAACCAATACTCGAAAGCTCCATAGGGTGGACAAGTAAGGATATCGGCGTTTATACCTCAGCTTATGCCTGGTTTAATGTAGGCCTTTTTATGCTGATACTCAGTGGAATTGTTCTGGATAAACTTGGAATTAGAAAAACCGGTTTGGTTGCTACGGCATTAATGGTTATCGGTACAGCAATCAATTATTGGGCTATGACCTCATTGTCTCCTGATGCCATGTCAACGGTACCCTTATACGGACCTATTAAAACCCAAGTACTCTATTCTAGCATTGGTTTTGCTGTTTTTGGCACTGGAAGTGAAGCAGCGGGAATTACCGTTGTAAAGGCCATTGTAAAATGGTTTAAAGGAAAAGAGCTTGCTCTGGCCCTGGGTTTGCAATTGTCCATTGCCCGTTTGGGAACGGCTTTGACTCTGGCTGTTTCACTGCCTCTCGCCATTAAATTTACATACAAAACACCTATTTTGATGTCCTTTGCTCTTATGCTTGTCGGCTTGGGTGCTTTTATCATTTACATGGTATTAGACAAAAAGCTAGATGCTTCTGAAAAGAATATCGGAGTTAAAGAAGAAGATTCTTTCCGTTTGAGGGATATCCTTTTAGTTATCAAAAACAAGGCCTTTTGGTATACTGCCATCCTTTGTGTTTTATTTTACAGTGCAATTTTCCCATTCCTGATTTATGCTCCCGACTTCATGATCAACAAATACCATGTTGCGCCTAAACTGGCCGGTTTAATTCCCATGTTACTTCCAATAGGTACAATATTTTTAACTCCTTTATTTGGCAGTATTTATGATAAAAAAGGAAAAGGGGCCACCATTATGATTATCGGCTCTGTATTGCTAATCATTGTTCACGGATTTTTGGCCATCCCGGCACTCAATAATTGGGTCTTTGCAGCTATACTGGTTATTTTTCTTGGAATTGCCTTCTCATTGGTGCCTTCGGCCATGTGGGCTTCCGTGCCAAAATTCATCCCTGAAAAGCAGTTGGGAACAGCGTATGCTGTTATTTTTTATGTTCAAAACATTGGCTTGTTGGCGATTCCCCTTATACTAGGTATTGTTCTTAATTCATCGAACCCAAATGTTTCACCCAATAAAGCCATCATTAGATCTTCTATTGAACAAAGTTTTCATAGGGTGCTTGCCGACAACAATATCAAAATTAGTAAGAACAAATTAACCGTAGCAATTGACAAAACCACAGAAAGTGTTGTTGATTCAATCGTACAAACCACAGCCTATATACCTACCCCTCAAAAGGAGGTTAATATTGAAAATATAAAAAGTAACATAATTAATAGCAACCTTTCCTTATCAGGTAGGCTTTCATTAAATTCAAATTCTAAAATAGCAATTAAGGAACTTAAGAAAAGCTTTGAAGATGCTACTTTCACCATTGTTAAGAATGCAAAGCTCGACATTCGCTACAATTATGAAAATGATATTCTTATTTTCGTTGTGTTAGGTTTCTTGTCTGTTATCTTTTCTTTCCTTTTGAAAGCCGAAGACAAGAAAAAAGGATATGGCCTCGAAAAGCCGAATATTCAAAAAACT
>CAYLSW010000367.1:0-1867 GCA_964386145.1 uncultured Lentimicrobiaceae bacterium
ATTGTTGTTGCAGAAGTATTTCGCGCAGCAACCGGGTTTTATCCTGAACATCAAGTGTTATGGCATAGACTGAGACAGTAGCACCGGATATGGCATCAATATTTTTTCCTACTGTCAAAGATTTTGTAGCCGAATAGCCGGAAAACTGTTTCAGCCATCCAGGGGCGGTAATTTCCTGTCCATGGGTAGCTTCGTAATTGAATACCTTTACCTTCCGGACGACAGCAGTAGCATCGAACAAGATAAAATAATCGAAATATTCGTATTCAGGATTTTCTATGGGCTGCCCCGAGGAGGAAGAGCAGCCTCCGGCACGGCAACTGTTTACACGTCCGATATAGAGATAGTATTGGCCATTTTCACTGTTTGTTTCTACAATCTTGAAGAATTTCCCTCGTATTTCCTCTTTACTCTCCACCGAAGGAAGTAATTTTAAGGGAACCATTTGGGGATTTTCCATCCGGGTAACCTTTCGCAAAGTCTTAAAAACAGATTTATGTTCGTAGTTGATAGCATCCTGACCAAAAGAAAGGCCAAAAACAATAAATATTCCCCAAAAAACAATTCTCATCGCATTTTCTCTTTAAAACATGAAACCGAAACCAGCATTAAAAGCATTTGAATAGTGGCTATCCGTACCGGACTTTAGAAATTGAAAATCGGTTTTCAGCACCACTCCCCTTGTTAATTTCCAGCTTAAACCGGCAGTGATCACACGTTTTTGATAAGCAGGATTCTGCAAAATTCCCTGAGCAACAGAATGCTGAGTATTAAATGCCGAATAACGGAGAAAAGGCACCAATTCGCTCTGTATCTTATCAAACATACGAAAAACATTGTAACCTGCCTCAAGATAATAGCCGGACATGCTACGTCCCAGGTCTCCAGGTAAACCATTAGCCATGTCAAAATAATTGTACTGCAAGGTGTTGGAAAGTTGCGTATAATAAAATTGCCATCGCAGTTGCCATCCTTTCAGTGAATAACGCACGTCGGCGCCCCACATCATAACCCCCACCACCGACGAGTCAGCTTGCACTACGGCTAACGGTTTTGATTTGATTAATCCATCAAAAAGTGAACTTTGCGTTTTGCCAAAATAGCTTGAAAGTCCAATATTTAATCCACGGATACCGTAATATGACACCCTCGCCGAAAAATTTAAAAAACTCAGTTGGGAAAGGGCTCCTTTTTGCCTTCCCTTTCGCAATCCATTACCACTTAGTATTTTAGTTTTATCAAAACTATTCAAACCGTTTATCATGTATGCCTGATAACGAAGCGAGATGGGAAAGATGTTCCCCGTTATTCCCAATCCCACTTCCCGCCAGGTTGTGGGGGTAATATATTTGTCTATGAGCGGGCGTTCCACACCGTTGAAAGCCGTTGGCTCATGATATTCGTTTACGATGCCCATGGGAACCAACAGCAGTCCACCCCGGATGTTCAGGAAAGAATTTACTTTGTATTGCAAAAAGGCCTGTTCCACAAAGACCTCCTTCACATGTTCATACTCAATTTCCGAAATAAACTGAAGCCTCCTGCTAAAGCGGTACCCAAAAAGTAAAACCAGCCGATGTACATCTAATTTTCCATTATACCGCACATTCCTACTAAACGATTGATTGTAGTGTGCTTCGCCATACCCCCCGATGAGCAAACGACCATTGGTAGAGAGCAGCTTCTCTGCGCTGTTCATCATAGGAGGTAGCGAATCAGCATGAAAATTCTCTTTTGGCTGCGCATTTAAAAATAGTGAACACAGGAACAAACCTGCCAGTAAAAAGTCTTTCTTCATTATAAATAAAATTAATGGATTTTTAAGAGTGTAAAGATATTCACAGCGCCAACAGAGTCATCTACCTGG
>CAYLSW010000368.1:0-1862 GCA_964386145.1 uncultured Lentimicrobiaceae bacterium
TGAGGGCTTTGGTCAGGTTGCCGGCCTCTTCGCCGAGCTTCATGTTCATCTCCTGCAGTCGTTTCAGCTCCTCCTTCAAAACCGACTGGTCAATTTTACCCTTTTGATAAGTCTCTTCCACCTTTTTTTCGAAATCGGTGATTTTCTCCTTCAACGGATTGAGCAGGTCGCTCATGTTTTTATGCGATGTTTCGTTGAATTCACGGGTGTTTTGTTTAAGGATGGCATTGGCCATATTTTGGAATTCGGTTTTAAATTTTTCCTGTAATTTTTCCACCTCTTTGCGCTCATTTTCGAGGCGTTCCTGCAGGTGGTTGTAGTCTGACTTCAGGGTGGCAATTTTTAATTCGGCCTCCTCTTTTTCTTTTTGTAAAATTTCCCATTTGTGTGCTGTCTCCTGTTTTTCCTTTTGCAGGGAAGAGTTGCGTTCGTTTAAAATACCCAACTGTTTTTCCAGTTCCTTTTGGTCAGCCAACGCCTTTGCAGAGATTTGATCGGCTTGTTTTTCGTGTTGGATATGAAGTATTCTAAATTTCTGTATGACAAAAAGACCGGTAATAAAAAATCCGATAATAAGGCCGATAATAACATACAAAAATTCCATAGTTATAATTTTAAGTAAAGATAGTAAATTATTTTTCGCGTAAAACGCAATCGGTTAAAACTACGAAATCCGGAATGTCTTTCGTGGTCGGGAGTATTTTTACAGTTAATATGCTGCTAATAAGTTTCTTGGATACAAAAAACCATCTTGCTACCGAATCTCACCGGGAGTATTTTTTCCATCGGTCAGCTTATGAAATGCAGCCGGTTCCGATGCTTAAAAATATTTCAGGTTATGATAAAGTTGAAGCAGGTTACAAGCTTTGATGCTATTCCGGAAACTTATAAACAATAGAATTGATGTTCATCCCGGCGCCTACGGATGCGAAAACGACCTGATTACCTGCTGAAATATGCTGGCCTTTCATTTCGTCTCTCAAAATAATATCGAGTAGTGTGGGGACGGTAGCTACGGAACTGTTTCCCAGCCATGAAATGGACATGGGAACCTTCTCTTTTGGATAGCTTTTCATTCCGTAAAGTCTGAAAAGGCGAGAGATAATGGCCTCATCCATCTTTTCATTCGCCTGATGGATAAGTATCTTTTGAATGTCGTTTATATCCATCCCTGCTTTATCAAGGCTCTCTTTTACTGTGGATGGTACATGGGTCAGTGCATAGTTGTAAAGTTTGCGTCCGTACATTTTCAGATAAACTTCGTTTCCGGTATATTTGGGGTCATAGGATTTGTCCATCCACAGCTCAAAGGCATGTTCAACGGTATCCGAGCGTGTAGCGTGAGACAAAATTCCGATGGGTACTTCACTCATTTGAGCTTCAAGAATGGTTGCTCCGGCACCGTCGGCGTAAATCATGCTGTCCCTGTCGTGTGGGTCACAAATTCTTGATAAGGTGTCTGCCCCTATGATAAGCGCCCGGGAGGCATCTCCCGATTTGAGGAAGTAGTTGGCATGAATCATTCCCTGAACCCAACCGGGACAGCCGAAAGGTAAGTCGTATGCAATCGCTTTCGGATTGATAATACCCAATTTGTGTTTAACCCGGGAAGCCAGTGCAGGTACCAAATCGGTATGGCGGTTATGGGCAGATACATCCCCAAAGTTGTGGGCAAAAATGATATAATCAAGACTTTCAGGATCAATACCGGAAGACTCTATGGCATCTTTTGCGGCAAAATAGCCAATGTCGGATGCAACCAAATCGTCTGTAACATAACGACGTTCTTCGATACCCGTAATTTTCACAAACTTTTCGACAATCTCTTTCGTGTCGGTTTCAAACTTCTCACCTTTCTCATC
>CAYLSW010000369.1:0-1861 GCA_964386145.1 uncultured Lentimicrobiaceae bacterium
TCAACCGCTCCACTATTCTTCAGTAACTTATCAATCTTCTGAACAGCATCTTCATCCATATCTTTGTCCTTTTCAATGACGATGACAAATTTATCGTCCATACTTCGCGGGTCTGGTAATTTAGCACCTTTGCCCGGCCACATCTTTTCACGAATAAGATAGGTAGCCAACGTAAAGACAACACCGGAAAGAATGGTAAGCACAAACATAATGACCACGAAAGAAAGGGAATTGGCCGGTTTGCCACCGAAATTCAGCGGATAGTTGATGACCGAAGTCCAATATAGGAAAGCAAAAACAGAAGCGGTACCCAAAGCACCGTATAAAAAGGTAGCATAAGGAATGCGGGTTTTCATCCTCAGTTTTTCCCACACTTCTTCCAAAGGAAAAGGAGAATAAACATCTTTCACCTTCACATTGTGGCTCAACAGTTCGCCTACGGCAGCAGTAACCACATCAGGGTCATCGAAAACGCCCAAAATTAGATTTTGATTATTCATGATTTTCTGTATTTTGCGTTACAGTACTGGTTTCTTTGAGTATTCCTTTCAATTCACTAATCGCCATCATGGGAAGGAAGCGTAAGAACAGGAGTATTCCCATAATAAAAAACCCCAGCGTTCCAACAAAAATGGCAATTTCGGTAATCGAAGGTGTGTAGCTATGCCAGGTTGAAGGCAACCATGTTTTTGAAAGCGACGTAATCACAATGGTAAAACGCTCAAACCACATCCCTATATTAATAAAAATACTGATAAGAAAGACAATGGTAATATTTTTACGAATTTTCTTAAACCAAAACAGTTGCGGAATAATGGCGTTACAGGTAATCATTGCCCAAAACTCGAACGCATAGTCACCCACAACCCTGTTTTTGAAGAAAACATACATTTCGTAAGGAGAGTCTGAATACCAGGCGATAAATATTTCACTGATGTAAGCCACAGCCATAACGAGCGAGATAAATGTCAATATGCGGGCTATGGCATCTAAGTGGCCCTGTGTCACGTATTCCTCTTTTTTGTAAACTTTCCGCACAATAATCATCAAGGTCATCACCATCGCAAAGCCCGAAAAAATAGCGCCAATCACAAAGAACGGAGGAAAGATGGTAGAATGCCATCCCGGAACAATACCGGCAGCAAAGTCCATAGCCACAATAGAGTGTACCGAGACAACGAGAGGCGCTGTCAGTCCGCCCATGAGCAAAGCAGCTGTTTCAAAACGCAGCCAGCCCCGTGCCGAGCCAAGCCATCCGAAACTTAAGATACCATAAATTTTCTTTTTGATTTTTGAGGTTGTTCTTTCCCGAATAGTGGCAAAGTCAGGTACCATACCCACGTACCAAAACAGGAAAGAGGCAAGAAGATAGGTACTGATAGCGACAACATCCCAAAATAATGGAGAGTTAAAGTTATCCCATACCGGCCCCCTTGTGTTGGGATAAGGAAAGATAAAAAAGGCATTCCAGATACGTCCCATGTGTATCATCGGGAACATGCCGGCAGCCATAACGGCAAAAATTGTCATTGCCTCGGCAGCTCTGTTGATGGAAGTTCTCCATCTTTGGTGTAAAACGAGCAGGAAAATGGAAAATGCAGTACCGGCATGCCCAATACCAATCCACCAAACAAAGTTGATGATAGCCCATCCCCACGAAACGCTGTTGTTTAGTCCCCATGTACCTAAGCCATTGGCAATGGTATTATAAAAACCCCATATACCCCAAATCAACATAGAACTGGCAATGAAGGATGCAACCCACCACCAGTTAGGGGTGACTCTACTCAATAATGGGTTGGTAATATCTCGTGTAATATCGTGATATCCCTTATTCCCTTCAATTAATACGCCTCTGACT
>CAYLSW010000370.1:0-1861 GCA_964386145.1 uncultured Lentimicrobiaceae bacterium
GAATCATTTCGCCGTTTACCCTGATACGTTCACGAAAGTCGCGCAGATGTGGTGACGTGTAAAGCCCGGTTTTGTAACCTGCCTGCTGCAAAACTGAGGCGATGATGTGTGCAACACTGCCTTTGCCGTTGGTTCCGGCCACGTGGATGGCTTTGAAATTTTCCTGTGGCTGACCGATCTGTGCCAACAGGGCTTTGGTGTTGGAAAGGTCGGCTTTGTAAGCAGCCTGTCCCTCACGCTGGTACATGGGTAACCGGCTGAAAAGCCATTGGATAGTTTCTTCGTAGTTCATATAGCAAATGTAGGAATTTTTGTTTCTCCCAACATCCATCCCCCCCATTATTCCATTTCTCCCAATTTCTCCCATTAACCCATTAGCACATTACTGCATTATTTGTTATAAAGATAAAGAGCGTCCGTTATTGGGCCTTACCTTTTCAGAATAAAATGATAGGTGATGGTTCCGATTTGTATGCCGGGTGCTGTCGGGTCGGTACTGAAAAGGGAGTTTTTGGCTGCCCGTACGGCCAATTGCCTTAATTTTTCACTCACCACGGTGGTTCCTTTGGCAAAAACACGGGCATTGGTAACTTTTCCTTGCGGGTTAACCTCGATTCTTACCACTACAGTACCTTGCTCGGTAAAAGAAGCAGAAGGTTTGTCGAGGAACTTCGCTCCGCGATTGCCGAGGCTGAACGAAACCCCTTGTCCCATGCCACCCTGTCCGCTGTAAACATTGCTTTCTTTGAAACCATGTGGTTTTCCCTGATCTCCGGCACCGTTTTTTATACCCTGACTTTGGTTTTGTTTTCCCGGTGCCAGTTTGAACAGTGCCCGCTGGTTGACCACCGGCCGGGGCTTTTTAGGTGGCGGTATTTTTTTCACTACCCGGGATGAATCAACCTTTTTTTTCGCTACAGGCTCTTGTGAAAACTTCTTCTTTGGTTTTGTTTTCTTCGGCTTAACAGCTTTCTTTTTTTTTGGTGATTTCTTTTTTTCCAGTGATGGGGCTTTCTCTATATTCTGTGTCAAATTCTTTTGATGCGTCACCGCTGGTTTGGGCTGCTGTTTTGGTGAAGAAAGTTTAGGATGAGAGATGGGTTTAGGCAATGGCTTGGCCTTCATAGTTTTTAGTTGCGTCTGCATGGCCTGATTTCCAAGTCCGGCGCTGGTCGTTCCCAAACTAACCTCAACCCCTTGTTCTCCGGGAAGTGGGAGAGGTGTTTGCAAAGCAAGAAATACCAATGCAAGCAGAAGCAGACCATGAAAAATGATGGTTCCTATGAGTGCTTTCCACTTGTCTTTGTCCATCTTCATTGTTGGGTGTCTTACCTTTTGGGGCTGGTTGCCAGAATAATTTTATGTTTGGTTTTGTACTCAGTATTGATTTGGTTTATCGCGTCAATTACCGTTACAACATCTTGTATTGGAACAGATTTATCGGCTCGTAAGACAATGGTTGCTTGCGTGTTAGACCTTATTTTACTATAAATCTGTTGTTCTAGCTGAGAAGACTTTACCGGTTTGTCTTCGAGAAAAAAGTTACGTGACTTATTAATATAAACCGTCAGGCTTTGTTTGGCCATCGTTTTGCTGTTGCTACTTGGCAATAACAGCTTTATGGCGTTGGGGGACACCAGGGTGGAGGTGAGCATAAAAAATATGAGAAGCAGAAACACCAGGTCCGACATGGAAGCCATGTTGAAATGGGCATCAATTTTATTTCGTGTTTCTATAGCCATTTTTCTGAGCTTTTTAATGAATTTAGGACTTCTGCAATATAATTATCCGGTTTCTCCGGTTATCTTTTCTTAGCCGGTTCATGGAGTAAGTCCATAAATTCCGAAGTCCTGATTTCCAG
>CAYLSW010000371.1:0-1848 GCA_964386145.1 uncultured Lentimicrobiaceae bacterium
AGTGCCATCTTCCGCAGGTGCAAAGAGCCATAAGCTCCAAGTTGAAATCCCATGTCTGCCGGGCTGAAATGTGACCACACTCCATCTTTAAATTTGTATAACCCGTTATTTTCGGTTGTTACCCAATAATTTCCGGCACTGTCTTTTAGCATGCAATTGGCCTGGTCAAAGCCAAGGCCTTCTTTGGTGGTGCTGTTGTGTTCCGTAAAAGAGTGGCCATCGTATTCCACAATGCCTTTTCCGTAAGTACACAACCAAATATGGCTGTCATTTTCGGCATAAACACTCATTATGTCGTTGGTAGGAATGCTTGAATTATCTGTGTTGAGCGTTTGCCACGATTGGGCGGAACTCGTAAACCACATTCCGATGAGCAAAATCAAAAAATAAAATTTTTTCATAATAGTTTGTATTAAAACAGTTAATATTAATGAGCCAGTAACATTTTCTTTATGACGGAATGGTTTCCCGTATTGAGACGATAAAAATAAATACCGGGTTTTAGTCTGTCCGGGCGGAATGTTACTTCATATTTTCCCGGGTTTTGTGTTTTGGTTACAAGTGTATTTACTTTTTGTCCCAGTAGATTAAATATGCTTAACTCAACATGAACGGCACTCTGATTTCCGGGTATGACGTACGAAATGATTGTCTTCTCCGTAAACGGATTGGGGTAGTTTTGGTAAAGTGTTGCAGAATACTGATTTGAAGCCTCCAATTTTTCTTCCACGCCGGTGTTAATGATGCCTTTTTCGTTGTAAACAAAAATACCGGCATCCCGATTTAATATCCAAACATCATTGGTTGCCGTGTCCACAACAATTTTTACAATACTATTATTGTCTAACGGAGAGTCTTTGCCCTGCCCGATAACTAATGAATTTGGCCATTTCATCTTCAAAATACCACCGTTGTGTGTTCCTACCCAAATTGTCCCCGAGGAGTCAACGGCTATGGAAGTAACATACATGTCGGGAATTGAAGAGTTTCCTTTATCGTATAAAATCCATCTGGAACCATCAAATTTTGCCAGCCCTCCTTTCCATCCGTAATGCTCATCCGGTTTTCCTCCAAACAAAAGGTTTCCATTTTTATCTATTGCCACGCAGGTAGCCTGATGAATAGGGGCAGTATCCCATGACGTAAATTTTTTTCCATCGTACGAATAAATACCGGTCATAGTAGCAAACCATTTTATCCCGTTCCGGTCATTTACAAATTGGGTAAATCCTGAAGGACGGTTATGCACAGTATCTGAGAAAGTATTCCATGTTTTCCCATCGTACCAGGCAATTCCATCATGTTTCCCCCAATAACTAATCCACAATTTTCCGGTCGTATCGGGAGAAAAACCAGTAGTTTCCCACTGAATGGCATCTACGCCTTCAACATAAAATCCAAGAATGCTATCCCCTTTTATTTCTGTAAATTTTCCATGGTTTATCACGCCAAACCCTCCGGGAGAGCTTGTCTGACGGTTGCTGACATCGGCCACCCATATCCTACCGAAAGCATCCACATCCATAACTCCCATATAATTAGTTAATACTGTAGAAGCACTATCGTATTTCCTCAGGAGATGATTGTCCTGATTCCAAAGAGCAACACCTCGGCTTCCAATGTATTTTACTCCTTTACGGAAAGCCAAAGCACGAACATCATTGGTTCTCAAAGGACTTTTATTCAAATCCACAACTTTTGAAAATGTAAACCGTGAAGAATAACCACCATCCCAGTTTTCTTTTAATGTATAGGGTATCAATCCACTTGCGAGTCCGAGTGCACCGAGGGTGTCGGGATAAATAGCCGTGGTGTATTTGTTTTCAAGTGCTGAAATAATGTTTCCGG
>CAYLSW010000372.1:0-1837 GCA_964386145.1 uncultured Lentimicrobiaceae bacterium
TATTTTTCCTTAATATTTTCAAGGATGTGCATGGTTTCATCCGGTGTGGTCGGGTCAACCAGTACTTTCTGGAATCTTCTTTCCAGCGCACCATCTTTTTCGATGTACTGCCGGTACTCATCCAGTGTGGTAGCGCCAATGCATTGCAGTTCGCCCCGCGCCAGTGCGGGTTTAAACATATTGGAAGCATCCAGCGAACCGGAAGCATTCCCTGCGCCGACAATGGTGTGTATTTCATCAATAAAAAGGATGATATCCGTATTTTTTATCAGTTCATTCAAAACGGCCTTCATACGTTCTTCAAACTGGCCGCGATATTTTGTGCCGGCTACAAGTGAAGCCAAATCTAACGTCACAATGCGTTTATTGAACAAGGCCCGCGAAACTTTTCTGTTGACAATACGAAGGGCAAGGCCCTCGGCAATAGCCGATTTCCCTACTCCTGGTTCCCCAATAAGAATCGGGTTGTTTTTTTTCCTCCGGCTCAGTACCTGTGCAATACGTTCCAGTTCTTTGTCACGACCTACAATGGGGTCTAACCGGCCTTCTTCGGCTGCCTGTGTCAGGTCGTTGCCGAAATTATCAAGTACAGGAGTTTTGGATTTAGGTTCCGATGATTTCTTGGGAGCACTGCCATAAGCTGGTTTGTCGGGGCCGGTAATATCGCTCCCCGTTTCGCTTCTCACATTCGGTATGTTTTTAGGATAATTCCCTTTCAGTCTGCTCTCTTTCAAAGTATGCCCGAGTTCATCTTTAACCGACTGATAATCGACACCCGAAAGGGAAAGTTTATGGGTAACAAGATTGTTATCATCTTTTAAAATAGCCAGCAGCAGATGCTCGGTACCAATTTCCTCGCTCTGAAATACCTTGGCTTCAAGGTAAGTTATTTTCATTGCTTTTTCAGCTTGTTTAACAACCGGAATGTTTTCCATAATCTCGCCGACTTTGTCAGGGGTTCTTACGGCATTTTCAATTTCCAGTTTTAATTTCTTCAGGTCAACACCAAAATAAAGTAACATCTGGATGGCCATTCCTTCGCCATCGCGCAATATCCCCAGCATGAAGTGCTCAAGTCCGATATAGTTATTTCCCAATCGCACAGCCTCTTCCCGGCTATAAGACATCACATCTTTCATTCGTTTAGAAAACTTTGTATCCATATATAATTAAATTACCCTGCAAAATTACGCATAAGCCTTTTACCAAAACCATTCCATTAGTTGAATATTGATATTTTTTTCGAATTTATTTTTAAAAAGATATTTTAGCACTAATTAAAACGACTTTTTATGCATGAACAAATATAAAGGCTGTTTAATAGTTGTGACAAAAATAAAATTCAAATTATTAACACGAAGTTGTTAACATAAAGATAAAATTAACAGGGAGATTTCTTTTTAAAGCCGGTATAAATAACTACTTTTGCAAGCTATAATTTTTTCAATTTTTAATGAAAAGGAATTGCATACATGGAGAGTGTTCATGACGGTGAAAGAATCGTAAAAGTAAACATCGAAAATCAAATGAAATCGGCCTACATTGATTATTCGATGTCTGTTATTGTAGCCCGTGCGCTACCTGATGTGCGCGATGGGCTAAAACCCGTTCATCGCCGTGTTTTGTTCGGCATGTACGAGTTGGGAGTATTTTCAAACAGAGCTTATAAAAAGTCAGCGAGAATAGTAGGGGAGGTGCTTGGTAAGTTTCATCCCCACGGCGACAGTTCCGTTTACGACACCATGGTACGCATGGCTCAGGTATGGTCCTTGCGTTATCCACTGGTTGACGGGCAGGGAAACTTTGGCTCCATCGATGGTGACAGTCCCGCTGCCAT
>CAYLSW010000373.1:0-1832 GCA_964386145.1 uncultured Lentimicrobiaceae bacterium
AATCAACTATTTGTTTGTCTCCAATGCTGCTGGTGCCATTAACCTAAATCTGCCCAAAGCTTCGTTGATGATTATCGACGACCACATCAACATGTTACCTGGAAGTCCGCTTGTGGGGAAAAACCTTGATGAACTGGGGCCACGTTTCCCTGATATGAGCCGGCCCTACGATCCGGAACTGATTTCCATGATGGAAAAGATTGCAGCGGAAAAAAACATCAAAATTAACAAAGGCGTTTATGTTGCCTGGATAGGGCCCAGCTTAGAGACCCGTGCCGAATACCGGTTTATAAAGCTTATGGGTGCCGATGCCGTGGGTATGTCCACTGTCCCGGAGGTTCTTGTGGCTAACCACATGGGCATGAAAGTAGCTGCCATTTCAGTCATTACCGATAAAGGCGACCCGGACAACCTGCACCCTGTCAATATTGATGATATTATTAGAAATGCTAAGATTGCCGAAAAAGATTTGGTTCTTCTGTTTGAGTCGCTTATCCGGAAGTTGTAAATATCCGTTTATCTAAAAAATTGGTTTGGCGGACTTTCGGTTGCTATTTTTGAACAAATTCACTATTTTTGAAGAAAAATAAGCGTTATGCCTGATTTTCCCATACTTACTTTGCCGGCTCTGTTGGAGACCACTACAATGCAACATGCCCAAAGGCCTGCCGTCGCTTTTATCGGAGAGGAGCCCATTTCTTATAAGGATTTCCTTACAAAATCCAAAGCTGTTTCGGCAATGCTTGAAAAGCTCGGGATACAGCCCGGTGACCGTGTTGCCTTGTTAAGTGCAAACATGCCTCACTGGGGAATAGCTTACTTTGCCATTGTTTCCATGGGGGTGGTGGTGGTTCCTTTGCTGCCTGATTTCTCTGGCGAGGAGATAAAAAACGTACTTCGTCATTCTCGCGCTACAGCGCTTTTTGTTTCGCAGGGGCTTGAGTCGAAGATCGCTCCCTTCAATATCCACTCGTTGAAATACAAAATTGTTATTGAAGATTTCAGCCTGTTTGAAGGAGAATCGGATGTTGTTTTTAAGGAAGATGCTGTACCGGAGAAAGAATATCCGGTTGCTGAAGATGATCTGGCAGCTATAATTTATACTTCGGGAACCACAGGAAAGTCGAAAGGCGTCATGCTGACGCACAAAAATATTGCTTTCAACGCTATAAAAAGTCGTACAATTCAGGAGATAAATGATAAAGATCGCTTTTTGTCCGTGTTACCTTTATCGCATACGTACGAAAACACCATCGGCTTTATTTTACCACTTATCTGTGGTTCTTGTATTTACTATTTAAAACGTGCCCCTTCGCCATCGGTATTGCTCCCTGCCTTTCAGCAGGTGAAGCCTACGTTGATGCTGACGGTCCCGTTAATTATTGAGAAGATTTACCGCTCAAAAATTTTACCCACATTTATGGATAAGAAAGTGGTAAGGAAGCTCTATGGTAATCCGTTTTTCAGGAAGAAATTAAACCGGATTGCAGGCAGGAAACTTATGAAAACTTTTGGTGGTGAGTTGAAATTTTTCGGCATTGGCGGTGCTAAAATTAACGAGCAGGTAGAGAAATTTCTGCTGGAGGCAAAATTTCCTTATGCTGTGGGTTACGGACTGACGGAAACAGCCCCTTTGTTAGCGGGTTTCGGCCCTCAGGAAGCACGTCTGCAAGCAGCCGGAAAAGTACTGGAAGGTGTAGAAATAAAAATCCATAACCCTGATAAAATCACCGGAGAAGGTGAAGTATGGGCGCGCGGCCCTAACGTGATGAAAGGTTATTACAAAGAACCCGAACTGACAGCTCAGGTTTTGACGGAGGATGGCTGGTTTC
>CAYLSW010000374.1:0-1828 GCA_964386145.1 uncultured Lentimicrobiaceae bacterium
TTTTCAGATTATAAGTGTTAAACTTTTATCATTCACAAAGTTATAATACAAAACTCTGCGAAATACATTTGTTTCAAAAGTAGCCAATTTTTTAAATCCTGAAGACTTTGATGAAAAAGTAACAAAAAATTAATCTGTCCATACAGTTTTTTATATTGTCAGTAAGGAAACAGACGAAGAACAGATTCACGCAATACAAATGCTTACCAACGTGGGAAGACACGTAGCTTTCTATCTTAAAAAATCTCCTATCTTTACACTTTGAAATGGAAATAGCCAACTCCTGTTTTCTACTTTTAACGTTTGAAAAGATGCACAATACAAAGGGTTAAAATGTTTTTTCAAATATTATAACCATCAGAAAACCCACCATGGAATAGGAAGGGTTTGTCCGGTTGAGTTATACAAAAAGCATCATAAGTTATGAACAGAAAAGAAAAAGGACAGGGAACAAAAGCTATTAATATTTAGCAAAATAATTTACACTGTTCTATTAGCAAACATTCCTAATGAGTGGTTTGTTTTTAAATGCAGGTGTCGGATTTGACACTTCTGACTTTCGTTCATATTGTAATGTAAACGAGATATTTGACAATATTGATAGGAACAAAAGAAATTGAAACTCATACGAAAGCAATACTGTCTTTGATGAGTAATTTAAAAGGCACGTTTTGTAGTAGAACGTACCAGCGAATTAATCAGGTTAAAGCACTTCTGGTGTGGTTTGAAACGAATGACTGACAGAGGAGAGGCTTGATATTATTAGCTTTCTCTGTGATTTTCTTACGAAAACTTTAAACAACTTAAATATTAACAAATGAAAAATAAAAAGAAAATTTATATCGCGGGATGCGGAGGAATGTTAGGTGAAGCTTTTTTTAATCAGTTTAAGGACGAGTATATTCTAAAATGTACTGATATAGATGTTAATGAAGAATGGTTATCTCTTCTTGATTTTAGAAATTATGACTCCTATAAGAGAGATGTTTATGATTTTGCTCCAGATTATTTATTCCATCTTGGTGCATATACAGATTTGGAATTTTGTGAGCAAAATGAGGGAGACACCTATTTGACAAATACTTTATCTGTAGAAAACGCTGTTTATATTGCAAATAAAATGAATATACCATTATTATATATTAGTACTGCCGGTATTTTTGATGGGAGGAAAGCTGAGTATGATGATTGGGATATTCCGAATCCTTTAGGTGTATATGCAAGGTCAAAATACATAGGAGAACGTTTTGTGATAGAAAATGCTAATCGTTATTTAGTTTGTCGTGCGGGGTGGATGATGGGAGGAGGCCCCAAAAAAGACAAAAAGTTTGTTTATAAAATCATCAAACAACTGAAAGTTGGTAATAAAGAATTGTTCATTGTAAATGACAAAGAAGGTACTCCAACTTATACTCACGACTTTGCAAAAAATGTTAAGTTACTGTTGGAAAATGAATACTGGGGGCTTTACAATATGGTTTGTAACGGACAAACAAGTAGATTAGAAGTGGCCAAAGAGATGTTAAGTATTCTTAATCTCGAAACTATCATTAAAATTGTTGAAGTTGATTCAGATTATTTTATTAAAAAATATTTTGCAAAAAGGCCCCCATCAGAAAGACTAATCAATACAAAGCTTAACTTGAGAAAAATGAATATTATGAGGGATTGGAAAATAGCGTTAAATGAATACCTGAAAAATTATTATTCAGACTATTTATAACCTTGTATTTATATTATACCCTCGAATCGTTGTACCAAAAGTTTGGCTTGTTAAGTTGAAATCAAGCAGCATTTTGAAAGATGTTTATTGGTTTTTTCCTTTCTA
>CAYLSW010000375.1:0-1827 GCA_964386145.1 uncultured Lentimicrobiaceae bacterium
GAAAAAATGAATTTGCTTCCGTACTGGAATCCTACAAACACATGGGGCTGAATGTGAAAGGTGTAAATGCTTCGGATGCTTTTATGGATACACTAAAAGGTGTCGCCGACCCGGAGAAAAAACGCAAAGCCATCGGAAGAACTTTTATTGAAGTTTTCGACCGTGAGGCGCACCGTATTCAAGACGTAAAATGGCTGGCTCAGGGCACTATCTATCCGGATGTCATTGAATCGGTTTCGGTGAAAGGCCCTTCAGCTACCATCAAATCGCATCACAACGTAGGCGGCCTCCCTGATTTTATGAAGCTGAAAATTGTAGAGCCGCTGAACACCTTGTTCAAAGACGAAGTCAGGCGTATTGGCCGTGCACTCAAAATGCCTGACCATCTCCTGAAAAGACACCCATTTCCCGGCCCCGGGTTGGGTATTCGTATTCTTGGTGAGGTAACCCGCGAAAAAGTACGTGTCCTGCAAGATGTGGATGATATTTTTATCCAAAATCTGAAAAAAGAGGGCCTTTACGATGAGGTCTGGCAGGCGCTGGCTGTATTGCTTCCTGTTCAGTCGGTAGGCGTTATGGGTGACGAACGAACATACGAAAGCGTGGTGGCATTGCGTGCCGTGGGATCTACCGATGGAATGACTGCTGATTGGTCACATCTGCCTTATGAGTTTCTGGCAAAAGTTTCCAACGACATCATCAACGGGGTGAAAGGCATCAACCGCGTAGTTTACGACATTAGTTCCAAACCACCGGCTACCATCGAATGGGAATGAGGATGTGGGGATGTGGAGTTGACCTCTTTTTAACCTTCAAAATCTCTTTTAAACGGCTCTAAATTGTATTCCCCGCTATCTGATACGGAAGTTTTTGGCTTTTTAGCTTACATTTGCGACTAATTTTTTACAAAAGTGCAATGCGATAACATAAAAAATACCATTATGGGAATTAAATTTCGGCTCATTGTCATGAACTTCCTGCAATTCTTTGTTTGGGGAGCGTGGCTTCTTTCATTTGGAAAATATCTTGGGGCAACACTGCACTTTAGTGGCGAGCAGATTGGTGCCATTTTTATGACGATGGGAATTGGCTCCCTTTTCATGCCAGGATTATTGGGTATTGTAGCCGACCGCTGGATTAAGCCTAACAAGCTTTTTGCACTGGTGCACCTTCTCGGCGCTTTTCTGTTGTACCTCGCAGCGAAACAAACAGGTTTTGATTCGCTTTACCTTGTCATGTTGCTTTACCTAATGCTTTACATGCCTACCATTGCACTGGACAACACGGTTTCCTACTGTATTCTGGAAAAAGAGGGTTATGATATTGTAAAAGATTTCCCTCCAATACGTGTATGGGGAACCATCGGTTTTATTATTGCCGTTTGGCTAATAGATTTGCTGGGATGGGGACTGAGTAACATGCAACTTTATTTTTCTGCTGCTTTTTCATTGGTTTTAGGACTTTATGCCCTTACCCTTCCCGATTGTGCTATTGAAAAATCAAAGGCTAAAAAGACGCTTGTCCAGGCTTTGGGTCTGGATGCTTTTGTGCTCTTTAAGGATAAGAAAATGGCAATTTTCTTTATTTTCTCTATGTTATTGGGTGCCGCTTTACAAATCACCAACATGTGGGGAGAAGCTTTCTTACACGATTTTGGGAAAATAGCTATTTACAAAAGCGCTTTTGCCGTTACGCACAATGGCATTTTGATGTCGGTTTCGCAAATGTCCGAAACGCTGTTTATCCTTACCATTCCTTTTTTCCTGAAGCGATTTGGTATTAAAAAGGTGATGCTCATGAGTATGTTCGCCTGGGTACTACGGTTTG
>CAYLSW010000376.1:0-1820 GCA_964386145.1 uncultured Lentimicrobiaceae bacterium
CCCTGGGCAAAAGTTGCTCCTGCAAAGAGCAAACTGACCAGCAGAGTTAAGAGTAAATTTGTACGTTTCATAAATAAAAATTTTTAATTAAAATTAGGTTCCTTAAAATTATGAGGCGAAAATATGGAATTATTCGGCTCAATACTATGAAATATTTATTAAGAAATATTCTGAGATTATGATTAAACCTCACTTTTGGCGTAATCGAAAGTGAAACAATCGGTTATGTTTATCCTAATTGTTGAAAAAGCCCATAAAAAGAGTTAATAAATAATTACTAATGATTGAGATATAGTACTTTAGAAGTGGATATTTAGTGTTAAGTTAAAGTTAATTTCGAAGAAGAAGCCTCTGAAATCTTTTGCCTAGCGATGCTGACCATCTATCCTTTTTATGTATTCGTGTTAAAAGTATTATTTCATCATGATTTTTATCTCGCCAGATTATAACATTTCACCATATAAAAAAAGGCCGTCTATAGAGACGGCCTTTTTTAGAAAATGAAACCGGTTTACTTTCCAGTAGGTGGATTAACATAGGTAAAGTCAGGGTTAGGGGCTGACTTGGTGCACTGGAACGTGCTGGTAGAATTTACTGTGCTTCCATCGTTTTCATATATAGCATATGTTACAACATACATTACGTTAATACCGCTTACCTGAGTAACGGCATTGGGAAATTTAATCTTTAACAGTTCTATAATTCCCTCATGAATACGTTTTAAAATCAGTGCGCTTGCCTCGGCATCAGTTAACCCCTGATAGTCAGCTTGGGCGTATGTGCCGGTAGTACGTTTTGAAATACGGGCATCAAAGTCGCTGTATTTTGAACCGGCTCCATAATAGTAATCCTGATCGCCGTAACTATTTACAAGATATTTTAATTTAGGATCAGCTTTCACTACATTCACTATTGACTGATAGTCTGCCGCAGTCATGGTGAAGGTAACCGTAGGATCAAAAACCCACTTGGTTCCGGTATTAATGAACTGGCTTGTTTTCATTTCAACAGAGTTGTATTTTGTCCATGTTGAATTGGTATAAGTATATTGATCGGCGCGGATATGGACTCCACCCGAATAATATTTGTACACAACAACAAGTTGGTTTCCTTCCTGGGCATAAGGAAATTTTTGGATCAGGAATTGGGGAATGTAATTGTCAGGGAGAACAGAACTTGAGAAATTATCATACTTGCCCGGAGCTCCCATACTATTATAATCTTGTGAACTAAGTGCATAAACTCCTTTTTCAGTTCCCCATGTGCCACTGATCAGACGATAGAAAGTACTTTTTGTTATTACTTCCGGGGGGGTAGATGAACCGCTACCTCCAATGCTTCCATACACTTTAAGCCAATTAATTTCCCAGGTGGCGGCATTAGAAGTCGTTGAAACATACTTGAAGGCTATGTAAATGGTTTTACCCGTATAAGCAGAAAGATCAACTTTTTCGGAAGTTACAAAGGTCCAATCCTTTCCCGTTGGTTTTGTAGTAATCGTAACAGGATTCCATGTAGCGGTAGTTACATCACCTGTGTAGTCGGTTGAAACTAAAATGGTGGTTTGATCCCACTGGTCGTTCAGGTAATTGATAGCCTGGTCAATCTGCAAACTCGGACTTGTAAAGCCATTAAGATCGATGGCCGGAGAGACAAGCCAGTCTTCATTATCCTGACTACCAGTGCCATATAAAAATCCCGACATTTTTGCAAATTGATCCTGATTATAAGAAGAAGCTTTCCATACTTGGTCACCGGTTATGTTAAAAGCTTGAAAACTATTCAGGAAGGTAGAATCGCTAAACTCTTCGTCAAAAACC
>CAYLSW010000377.1:0-1809 GCA_964386145.1 uncultured Lentimicrobiaceae bacterium
TTTTTTCAAAGTAGCTTCCACACCGTTTTTCAGGGTCATGGTGCTAAAAGGACAGGCGCCACAGGCTCCGATAAGCTCCACATTTACTACGTTGTCATCAGTAATTTCAATAAAATTGATATCCCCGCCGTCCTGCTGCAAATAGGGCCTTACCTGATCAATTACATTTTGTACTTTTTGATTGAGTTTGTTCCTGTCATTTTCCATTTTACTTTCTTTAAGTATGATAAATTTTCTGAAAAGGTATGCTTATAATCTAACCACTTCGGCTATTAGTTTTTGGGTTATTTCAGCAAAGACTTTTGTAACCGGTGTCCCGTTCATTAGTGAAATCGGCATACCTTTATCACCTGTTTCCGAAATCTTAGCTTCAATGGGAATTCGCCCCAATATTTTAATATCCAATTCGTTAGCAAGCTTGTCACTGGCGCCCTGACCGAAAATATAGTATTTTTTGTCCGGCATATCGTCAGGGGTAAAATAGGACATGTTTTCAATAATTCCCAATAGGGGAATGGTCAGTTTTTCCTGGCGGTACATCATGGCGGCACGGCGTACGTCAGCAGCGGCCACTTTCTGTGGAGTGGTAACCAGTACGGCTCCTTTGATGTTGTAACTTTGTGCCAGCGTTAACTGAATGTCACCGGTTCCGGGAGGCATGTCAATCACCAAAAAGTCCAGATCTCCCCAATCTGAGTCAGTCATAAGCTGGTTAAAGGCATTGTTGGCCATGGAGCCACGCCACATGAGCGCCTGTTCGGGTTTTACGAAAAAGCCAATGGAGAGGATTTTGATGCCGTAATTTTCCAGCGGTATCAAAACCGGTTTCCCTTTTCTCTCAACCACCTTGGGTTGTCCGTCTTCCACGTTAAACATAATGGGGACGGATGGTCCCAGCACGTCAGCATCCAGAATACCTACTTTGTTTCCGCTTTTGGCCAGCGAAATAGCGAGGTTGGCAGCTACCGTCGATTTTCCCACGCCACCTTTTCCCGAAATCACGGCAATGATATTTTTCACGCCCGAAAGAGGTCCGGGAGTATCATCTGCCACGGGTTTCACATCCACCGTAATGTCGTCTCCCAATTCATTTTTAAGTGTCTTGACAGCTGAATTATAAATAATCCCAACGGCAGGATCATCCAATTTTTCAAAAACAATGGTTACTTTAATTTCTTTCCCTTTGATGGAGATGTCCTGAACCATATTCAGGTCGACAATGTTATCTTTCTTAGCGAAAAAAATCACCTGTTTCAGCGCATCTACCACCTGCTGTTTTGTTATTGTCATTTTTTATTTTTATTTAGATTGAATAACGATTATAAAATATAATGCTACAAAAGTAGAAAATATTTTTGGATGACAAACAAGTGAGATGGGGATGATTTTGAATTGGGTAATTTGGTCATTGGTCATTTGTAAAGATATCATCATCCGTTTATTTCCGAACTGCTGTTATGGGGATTGTGGGCAGGGAAGGCAGCATATGAGTTTTAGTATCTTAATTTTAATATTCGTGTATTTTTTGGCAGAAAATCACAAATAACAATTTACCAAAAATCAAAAAAATAACAAATTCAAAAAAACCAATTTTCAAACAGAGACCCAATTGTTTGGTATTTTGATATTGATGATTAGAATTTATCCGCCTGTTACCGAAAGTTCTCGAAACGCCGGCGCTTACTCGCATACCTCCCTGGCTACGGCTCGAAATTAAACGTATTTCAGAGGATTAGAGAATTAACTTTAGGCAATTTAGCCACTTCCTCAATACTCCTCCCAGCTTTTTATCGGTAAATCTTCCAACCG
>CAYLSW010000378.1:0-1805 GCA_964386145.1 uncultured Lentimicrobiaceae bacterium
TTGTGGGTGTGGTGTAACAGAAGAGATTACTATCCAAAAACCCGGAGAGATGGAATCTCCGGTCAGTGAAATGCCTGTTGACCATCATATCGGGCATGAACATCATGACCATCACGAGCATCACGGGCATGAACATGGGCAGGAACATGACCATCACCATCATCACCAACATGAAAAAACCATCCTGGAAGTTGAACAGGATATTTTGCAGTCTAACCAATTGCTTGCCGAAAGAAATCGGGGCTACTTCCTGGGTAAGAATATTTTTGCTATCAATCTGGTAAGTTCACCTGGATCCGGAAAAACCACCTTACTTGAACGGACTTTAACCGATCTTAAAAGCGAAATCAGTTTTTATGTTATTGAAGGCGATCAACAAACTATGAATGATGCAAACAGAATTGATACATTACAGATTCCTGTTGTTCAAATCAATACTGGTACGGCTTGCCATCTTGACAGCAATATGGTTAGCAATGCAGTATTGAAGCTCAACCCTAAACCCAATGCTATTGTTATGATTGAGAATGTTGGTAATCTGGTTTGTCCTGCTGCATTTGACCTTGGAGAAAATGTCAGGGTTGTTATTATCAGCACAACGGAAGGAGATGACAAGCCCATTAAATATCCAGATATGTTTTTCGGCTCACAGGTTTGTATTATCAACAAGATTGATTTGTTGCCTTACGTAAATTTTGATATTGAAAAGACCAAAGAATTTGCCCGGCAGGTAAATCCAAACATTGAGTTTTTTGAGATATCATCTACTACGGGTGAAGGAATGGATAAGTGGTATGAATGGTTAAAAAATAAAATTAAATAATTATGTGTTTAGCAATTCCCGGAAAAATTATTCAGATAGATTCGGATATAGACGATATATTTCGTGTGGCCAAAGTGTCATTCAACGGTATTTTGAAGCAGGTAAACCTGGCTATGGTGCCTGATGCCAAAACAGGGGATTACGTATTGGTTCATGTAGGAAGCGCCATAAGTATTGTGGATGAGGCGGAAGCAAAAACGACTATGGATATCCTGATGCAAATGGAGGATTTGGAAGAACTGAATGGCGGGTAAAACCTTCCGGACAACACAATATAAGGGATGTACCTAAAAATTATGAAAGTGAGGTTCTTTTCCCGAATGTCGATGCCACAGACCGGCTTTTACCAATTCCTCCTGGTTGTTGGCAAAGTTGTGTATGTCACCATCATACATAATTTCGTGATTTTCGGAAAGTACAATAACCCGGTTGGCGATCTCTCTCGCCAGTTCCATATTGTGAAGTGCCATAATAAGGGTCGAATCCAGAGAATTCAGGAAATCAATAAGCCAACCGGTAGCTCTTGGGTCCAGCGAGGAAAACGGCTCATCCAGAAGTAAAAGTTGTGGTTCAAGGATGAGTATTGATGCCAGGGCAATCCGTTGTTTTTCGCCTCCACTCAGCTTTACGGGAGACTTGTCTAACAGAGCTGTCAGGTTTAGTTTTTCAGCCCAATGATTAATTTTTTCCTCTAAGTTTCCTTGCTGAAGTTGTTTTAGCCCGAAAGATAACTCCTCATAAACAGTAGGATTAAATAACATGATATCAGGATTCTGAAATAACAAAGCCACAGAAATCCGAAATTCTTTTCTGAAGTCTTTATCTTTTAAACTTTGTTTTGTGAGTTTACGTCCTTCAAATAATATTTCACCTTTTTGAGGAAAAATCAAACCGTCCAGCAGTTTTAACAAGGATGTTTTTCCACTGCCGTTAACGCCGAATAAAGCAATCTTTTCACCTTTTGATACGGAAAAGCTTGCGT
>CAYLSW010000379.1:0-1788 GCA_964386145.1 uncultured Lentimicrobiaceae bacterium
TGAACTGAACAGGGTGTGAACGCCGGCCATCGTCCCACAAAAAGCCCTGATTTATCTCGTTTCCAATCTGAATATATTCGGGTTGGATAACTTTGACCACATGCAGTGTGTAGGCATAAACGCTGTCTTCCAACTGTTGCAGGTTCAGATTTTTCCATGCTGCCGGCTTGGCTTGATGGCCGGGATCGGCCCAGGTATCGGAATAGTGCAGGTCAAGCCACACTTTAAGCCCGGAGGCATGAATACGTTTTGAAAAAGCGGCCACCTCCTGTAAACTGCTGTGTACTCCGGCGGGGTGTACCCAAAGACGGAGCCTGACAGTGTTTAGTCCTGCCGACTTAAAAATTTCCAGAGCATCTTCGGCCAGACCTTTATTGTTGTAATAAGCTGCTCCCTCTTCTTCCAATTCGGGAAGTTTAGAAAGGTCTGCACCACGGATAAAAGCATCTTTTAGCAGATTTACGGGCTTTTTACAAGCTCCCATCAGGCCGATAAGCAGAAAAATCAGAAGCCAGCGGGTACGGAATATCATAGGTTTTGCAAATTATTTCCAACAGCATCGTTATGCGATTGCTATTTGAGTCGTGTTATTTTTTCAACGCCTTTTACCAGTTTTATTTTGTGGACAAGCTGGTCGAGGTGTTCGTGGTTTCGAATCATCAGGCTGACGCGGCCTTCAAATTTTCTACCTTTGGTAGTGAAATTTATGGAACGCATGTTTACACGCAGGTCATCGGTGATAGCTTTTGTCACAGCTTCCACAATCCCTAATTCATCGTTACCATTAATTCTTAAATTGATGCGGTAAAAGGGTTTGTCTTCCGATCCGATCCATTTTACATCAATGATACGGTAGGGATATCGTTCGGACAATCGCTTGGCATTTGGACAATTTCGGCGGTGAATAGAAATACCGCCAAGGGTGGTAACAAAGCCGAAAACAGCATCACCGGGTATGGGGTTACAGCATTTTGCAAACCGGAAGTTGATATTCTTCACGTGGTTGCCAATGTATAGTATATTTTCGTCTTTGTCCGGTTTTTCTCCGGATTTGATAAGGGGTTTTGTCTCTTCCTCTTGCGCCGCAGCAACTTCCGGCCTTTCTTTCAGATAGTCGTTGAGAACCGACTTTACAAGGGTCATATCAATTTTATCTGTTGCGAGAAGATAGTACAGATCGATGGCCGAATCCATTTTGAAATGTTTTACCAGCACATTTATCAGGTCATCGCTGCTTTTTAGTTTCCAGTTTTTAAATTTTCGCAGCAGCAGGTCTCTACCCACCTCAGCTTCTTTGTATTTTTCTTCTTTCAGCTGACGTTTGATGTGGTTACGCGCTTTGGTTGTATTCACAAAACTTACCCAGTCGGTTTTTGGTTTTTGGTTTTTGGTGGTAACCACTTCCACTTTGTCACCATTTTTCAGCACATAACGTATGGGAACCAGTTTGTTGTTTACGCGGGCGCCACTACACTGATTTCCTATGTTTGAGTGGATATCATAAGCAAAATCAAGGACAGTGGCTCCTGCCGGAAGACGTTTTAAATCGCCCATGGGAGTAAAGATAAAGACATGTTCTCTGGCTTTCTTCGCTTGATAAGCATATTCGGAACTAATACTTTCGGGATGTTCCAGTACATCGCGAACCTGCAACAACCAGTCGTCCACATCTTTCGATTGCATAAGTCCTTTGTATGCCCAATGGGCAGCCTGGCCTTTTTCGGCAATTTTGTCCATGCGGACGGTTCTGATTTGGACTTCTATCCATTTTTTGTTGGGGCCCATCAC
>CAYLSW010000380.1:0-1778 GCA_964386145.1 uncultured Lentimicrobiaceae bacterium
GAGCAGGATAATCCCGATTTACTTACCGACATTCATCATTTGGGACATTCGGCAGCCGATGAACATCTGAGAAACCTCTGTGTCCGCTGTCATCTAGGAAATCCTAAAATCCATCCGGGACCGGTGACGGAAGAAAGTCGTGGCGGTGGTTGCCTGGCGTGTCATCTGAATTACAACAAACGTACCGCCAAAGCAATGGCTGCTTATCACAGCTCGCAGGAGGATACTGCTTTTCTCAGTCTGCATCCTTCTATAGATTTGAATGTGAGTGACAACCACTGCTTTGGTTGCCACAGCCGCTCGGGAAGAATTTCTACCAACTATGAAGGCTGGCATGAAACATCGCTTTTGGCAAACCAAATTTCTGACAGCGTGGGTTACCGGCTGGTTGAAGGCACCCGTGTATTCAGAAAAGAACCGGAAGACGTACATCACAAGTTGGGTATGGAATGTATCGACTGCCACCATTCTTATGAGCTCATGGGCGATGGCAAACGTTATCAACATGAAGAAGGCCAGGAAGATGTACAATGCAAAGATTGTCATTTTGCCGGCAAGCCACTCGTTACTACAAGCCGGCAACTGGATGCGGAATCGGCTACCATCGCCGCCTTACGGTTTGGGAAAATTTCCGGACACGATTATTTGATGACGCATAAAAAACATCATGCGCTGGTAAATACAACCGTTAAGGCAGATACAGCCTGGCTGATCACAAAAAACAGTGGAAAAACTTTCCGGCTGAAAAGACCAGCCGCCGTTTGTCTCGCTTCAGCACACCAAGACGTGAGCTGCTCAGCATGTCACAGTGCATGGGCTCCAAGTTGTATCGGTTGCCATAACGTTTACGATCCGAATGAAAAAGGGTACAACATGGTTACCAACAGAGAAAAAAAGGGAAGTTGGGTAGAGTATATCGGAAAATATCTTGCTGAGCCCCCGGCTCTCGGCGTGCGCCAAAATGGAGAAAAAACAGAAATTATTCCCGTTATCCCGGGAATGATTCTGACCATCGACAGGCAAAGCTACACACACCGCAAACACGACACTACGCTTTTCCGGCGCCTTTTTGCTCCTGTTGCTCCACACACCACTGCCACCAAAGGCAGAACGTGTAAAAGCTGCCACAACAACCCGGTAGCGCTGGGTTTTGGGACAGGAAAATTACAATATGTTATCAACAGAGGCCATGGCTTCTGGCATTTTAACCCTGCATACGAAGATAACATCCACGACGGGCTTCCGGAAGATGCCTGGACGGGATTTCTGCAAAACAGAGCCGGCATGGTCTCCACGCGTAATAACGTAAAACCTTTTACCGTAAAGGAGCAGAAAAAAATATTATTGGTGGGTTCGTGTTTGACCTGCCACAAAGGAAATTCAAAAGTCATGCAGGAAAGTCTGAACAACTTTAAAAAAGTGCTGCAACATCGTAGTCTAAAATGTATTTTACCGGTATGGCCTGAAAGAAAAAAATGAATACATTGAAACTTTTAGCGTGAACGCTAAAAGCGGTGAAAAGAAAAAAGAACCGAAAAAAAATAATTAATTAAAATACCCGGCAATTCAAAAAATTATTAATTTTGCCGTCTCAAAAGCGGGGTGTGCCTGCCCGCCTGAACGAAGCCATTCGGGCAGGCAGTTGGCTAGCATGTCCCGACATGGAATGTACGGGATGGTTGCAGGTTCGGCCATCGGGAAATAGTTAGTAATTAAAATAATACGGGGTGTGGTGCAGTTGGCTAGCATGCTTGCATGGGGTGCAAGTGGTCGCAGGT
>CAYLSW010000381.1:0-1770 GCA_964386145.1 uncultured Lentimicrobiaceae bacterium
AAAGGACAAGTGATAATTCAGGGTGCTGTATCTCAATAAGCTCATCATTCATCCGGCGGAATAAGTCTAAATACTCATGGTGAAACGCTTTTCTCAGTGTATCTGAAAAGTTCCCGTAATCCTGTTTTAAGGCATCGGCCAGCGTGTCGCCTTCACTTTCAAAAATTATCCCTTTGCCATCATTTTCTTTGAGTAACTGATAAACTCCGCTTTTGGAATTATTGGCAGGAATAAACAGCATAGACGTTGGCGGCTTCGTTGGTGGTGTCGGTGGTTCGTCTGTACTGGTACTTTTATTAAAAAGTTTCAGGTTCTTTTTATAAACTTCCAAATCCTTTTGATAATCTGCCATCAGCCTTTTGGCGGTTTCTCTTTTTTCAAGATGTATCAGCTCTCCCAACTTCCGTGCGTAGTCCAGCCCGCCTTTCCCGCCTCCATAGCCGGCCAATACATAAACGTAAAGGTTTGGCGTTATCCATTTGCCGGAATAAAGCCCGATAACATTAGGAAGTAAACCACTAATAACGCCCAGTGCACCAATTAGGAATACTTCCTTTTCATTTTCATTAACCAGGTGTTCACATGGCCGCCTTAACATTCCGGGGAGGTCATTAATAATGCTATCAATGGAAAAGCGTTTTATTTCATTCTCAATCTTCAATGCAAAATTATTTTCCATTGTGCCCTCCCTCCAGCGTATAAAGTTGAGGTGAATTTTCTACTAAGGCTTTTGGCATTCCGATCCATAGTCCCCGGCCAAAATTTAGGATATATCCATTCTCAGTTTCAATGAAATAATATTTTTTACCGGAAGGCAAACCTAATTTTTTAGGCATGTTCACAAGGAATTTTTTCTTATCTTTGTGCTGTTGTTTACTGCCTGCATCCTCAAAGTGCGGGCTTTTTTTATTTTCCATAGTTCAGCCCTTTATTTTTTAATGTACTTGTATGCCTGATCCTTTAACTCATCGTTGGTAAGCTTCCGGCCTTGCTTGATATATTCCAGTAACTCCGATTTAGAAAAATAGAGGCGTTTGCCACGTTTCATAAATGGCACGCTGTGGCTATGTGTCTTGCCGTACATAGTAGGAACGGAAAGGCTCAAAAATTTGGCGGCTTCGTGAATTGTTAAAAGCCGGTCGGAGGGTGGGGTGGATTCAACCTGTTTAGATTGTAATTCCATTTGTGCCTCTTTCATCCACCGTTTAAATATGGGTTCTAATCTTGCCAGAGGTACGTTAAAGAAAACTTGCTCAATTTGTTCCATTGTATTTATTTTTAGTTAAACAATGGGCGCAAGTACTATCAGGGTAACTG
This sequence comes from uncultured Lentimicrobiaceae bacterium, assembly GCA_964386145.1. Classification (GTDB taxonomy): domain Bacteria; phylum Bacteroidota; class Bacteroidia; order Bacteroidales; family F082; genus Sulfidibacterium. Next base: position 1,318 of record CAYLSW010000381.1, read on the forward strand.
GTAACTAAACGGTTACTTTTATAAATTAATATTTTAAATCCTTATTATTCAGGCCTTTCATCTTCTATAATAATTATATCGTTTTCAACTTTAGTAACTGTTTGTTTGTAGTTTTCTTTTAAGAAAGATATAATCGATTTAAGTTTATTTATAGGGTAATCGTTCTTTTTGTTTATCCGTTTTTTAGCTTCGTAGTATTTTGTTTTAAAATTACCAAAGGTGGTATTTACATTGTGTTTACTCATAAATTGCTTCATTCGTTCTTTTTTCAAATTGCTATCTGAAAGTAATTTTGTTTCATCTGCATAATAAAATATTGTAGCCCACTCCAAAACGCTATAAGGACTTTGATGTGCTTCCTGTTGAGAATTTCTTTCGCATTTTTGAAACGCATTTTGAATTGCAAGTTTAATTTGTAATAAATCATCTTTGTAAAGAATGCCCCGCATTTGC
>CAYLSW010000382.1:0-1764 GCA_964386145.1 uncultured Lentimicrobiaceae bacterium
TATCATTTTGGCTGGTGGAAAGGTTTCCGTTCTTTTAACATCCGCGACATGAAACATCATAAAACCCTGATTGTACTCACAAATACCGATCGTGGCCCGGGCTCGGCCAATTTCTGGAGAATCATAAAGTCGGATACTTTGCCACTGGGAAATGCTGTGCCGCTTACTATGAAACCTGCCGGAAATAAAAAAGAATAATTCAGGTAATTACGCTTTTATCAAAATTGAAGGAGATTTTCCGTTTTGGAATCTTAACGGCCAAAACAAATAACCATCCCAGAAAGACCAGCACACTTCCCGCAATAAGGGGAACCTGATACCCTTTTTCCAGGCTGTTTCCGGCATTTAGTAAAAAACCGCCGGCAAGTGGAGCCAGAAACTGGGAAAGAGAAATCACCGATTGCCTGATGCCTAAAATCTCACCCTGTGAATCTTTTTCGGTGTGTTCCGAAAGTAAAGCGGAAAAATTAGGTTGGGAAAAGCCCATGAAAATAGCCATTAACGGGAGAACGAAATACAGAGCTTCTTTGTTGATAAAAACAATGGCCATAATAAAAACAGAAGCTGGTAACAGGGCGATTTTTAAAGCTTTTGAAGCCTCAATCTTGTTCGAGACCTTCCGGACAATATAACCCTGAGACAATACAATCCAAAATCCGATATAAACAAACAAATAGGCAATATTAGACGCGGTGAAATGAAATTTCCCGAAAAGGAACACCTGAAAAAAATATTCAAATAAAACCCAACCCAGGTTGACCCAAAACAAAGCATAAAAAACAGTTTTTAATCCGGGAAAAGTAAAAGCAATTTTAAGATTAACGAAGCTACCCTTAATTGAAATACGATTTCTTAAACGATGTTCAAGTGTTTCAGGAAGTTTAAAATGGACATACAGCAGGTTTATCAATGCAAAAAAGGAAGCCCCCAGAAAAGGAGTGAGCGTTGTAAACAAAGGCGAAATTTGTGTGTCGCTTAATATTCCTCCAATAGCCGGCCCAATGATAAAACCCAAACCGAATGCTGCACCAATTAACCCAAAATTTCGCACTTTTGACTTTTCATCCTTACTAATATCCGCAATAGAGGCCATAGCTACTGAAATATTCCCTCCCGTAAAACCATCAATAATCCGACTGACAAACAGCAAGCTTAAACTGGAAAGATAAATTCCCAGTGCAAACAGCAGGTAGCCGGTGAAACTGCCGAGCAGGGAAAGACTCAGAATCCTTTTTCGCCCATAATTGTCGGAAAGTTTACCGAGCAGGGGTGCCCCAAAAAACTGGGCAAACGGATATGCAGCCAATAACAATCCTAAAACAACATTAATATCAAAAGCGGAATATCCCTGAGGGAAGAAATTTTTTAATTTAAATATGATGGGTACAAAAGGAATAATAATCCCAAGGCCAATCATGTTTATCAACACCGTGATAAATAAAATATAGAGAGTTTTTTTATTCATATTTTCCAAAGATTACCTTAAATGAAGATGCAAAAATAACTCAATGGTGGAAAAATGAATATCTTCGGAAGTTAAAGCTTACTAAAAACAGAAAGTAAAGTTGCTGAAAAAACTGAAAAGTAGTAAAAGCAAAATACAGAGTCAGGCAACTTATGAAATTTATTTTCCGTACATACGATTCGACAGGCTTCTAATCTTCTGACTTAGGGTTTGTGACAGAATAAAGTGACGGGAATCGACGAAGTAATTTTGTGGGTTTTCAAGGCAGGGCGGAGCGTTAAAAAAATGTTTAGTAAACA
>CAYLSW010000383.1:0-1747 GCA_964386145.1 uncultured Lentimicrobiaceae bacterium
AAAACAGAATCAGGCAGTAGGGTGAACTCGTCCCACGAACGGTCGAACTTATACAAATCCCCCACGGAGCAATAAACATTTTTGTCGCCAAGCACTGCGTCTAAGTAATCGTCAGGCATCTTTCGCCAATGCCATCCACGGCGGTAATATCCTGATACGCCTCTGTTTACATACAAAGGCACCTCTAAATCATCACGCATATTGTAAATAAAGGAAGAATCCATGCCTAATGGTTCAAAAATCTCTTTTCTGATAAAGTCCTCAAAATGTTTCCCTGTAACCGCTTCCACCACATTGGCCAGCAGGGCATAATTGGTGTTACAATAGTGAAAACCATGATTGGGTTTGAAATAAACAGCAGGTTTGTATTTTTCCAAAAGTTTCAGCATGGCATTATTGTCCATAGGAATTCTTTTGTTTTTCCAGTCTTTTTGTGCCAGGCTCATATAGCGCGGCAGTCCCGACCGATGGTTCATCAGCAGCCGTAGTGTAATCCCTTTGTAAGGGAAGCCCGGAAGATATTTACGGATATCTGTGTCATAATTCACTTTTCCCTGATGTTTCAACATCATAATGGCGAGTGCTGAAAACATCTTGGAACCCGAAGCCAGCTGAAAAGCATCGCCCACCTGCAACGGGTCCCTATGCCGACGCACATTGCGGAAGCCGTAAGCTTTTTCAAGTATAATTCTTCCCTTCTCGGCATAAAGCACCACACCGTTGAAACCGGTCAGTTTTCGCAGACGCAGGAAAATCTTGTCCAGCTCACGGGCTTTATGGGCGATAATCAAGCTGTCACGCGAAATGTAAGGAACCACAAATTGGGTTGTGTCGGTAGCGGCTATGTTCTTCTTTTGCTTTGAATCTGTCTGATGGCTACACGAAGCCAATAGCAGCAAGATAATGCCCGGGGTAAAATAACCGAAAAGGTTAAATATTTTTTTCATATAGGAGTGCAAAACTAAAAAAAACAGCCATTGTCTCTAAAGTTTTCAAAACGATTTTTAGGGTAGTCTGCCGGGTGACATTCTCCGATTTAGGATAACTACAGCTGTTAGTTTCTTAAGTCTGTTCTTCAAACATTTGTTATTATGCTACATACTCTTTATGGTATATATTTTGTTGTACAATTTGTCGGACCAATCAGCAAAGAGATGATGTTTCATATCTTATTTCTTTTTATTTTACTTTTGCTATTCTTCTTAGCGTACTTTTTTGTAAGAAAATTCAATATCAGCCTGTTTCAAATTGCTTTTGTCACGCCACCAAAAAAGTCATTTAAGTTTTTCTTTCCCGGAAAAGTCAAAATTTCACGTTATATCACCCTGTATGAGTGTCAGGAATGCGGATATAAAAGCTTGGAAAAGTCAAAAAATTGCCCACACTGTAAAATTGAAGGAAAAGAAATTCCGCTGGTTGCGAAAACAATACCTTTCAGTGGTAATTTTCAATAATCAAACAAGGATCACCAAAGGCTTCCTTTTTCCGTTATATATCCTCAAAACATTCATAATTCAATAGGGTTTGTCAGGTTTTCTAACTTTGCAAAGGAAAATTTGAGAAGTTGTTATGCAGAAATATGATGAAAATGCTTTTCCGGGTAATGTGTTGGAAAAGGAGATAAAATACCTTAGGTTGCTTGCCGACCGTTTTAAGAATATTCAGGACGCAAGTACGGAAATCATTAACCTTGAGGCTATTCTGAACCTTCCCAAAGGAACGGAACATTTCCTGAGTGATATTCATG
>CAYLSW010000384.1:0-1710 GCA_964386145.1 uncultured Lentimicrobiaceae bacterium
ATGACGGGTTTTCCTATCAGGCAGGTGCCGGTGGAACAGCACTCTCCATTGGAAACTATTTCGGTGATATCTTGCGCAAGAACAGGTGGAAAGCACGGTTTATACGTGCCGGAAGCAACAAATATCCGGTAGAAATGTTGGAAGAAGGTTTGGTTGAATACATCCTCGATGGCCAGACTTTCGACATGGAGGGCATCCGTTCCATGCGCGAGAACCCGAACCATGTCTGGACTTCGCCGTTTACTTCGTACAATTATCATGGCAAGGGCAATTTCGCTTCTCTTGTGGATGTGGTGGTGCTGGGCGCAACGGAAGTCGATGTAAATTTCAATGCCAACGTGGTCAGTCATTCGGATGGCTACCTGCTCCATGGCATTGGCGGTTGGCAAAATGCCCTTTTCGGGAAAGCAACCATTTTGCCCGTCCCGTTGTTCCGCGATCGTATTCCGGTTATCCGCGGGGAGGTGACCACCCTTTGCGCTCCGGGTGAAATGATTGATGTTATCGTTACCGAACGTGGAATTGCCATCAATCCGCTGCGGAAAGACCTAATGGAGAAAGCCAAAGGCAGTAGTTTGCCCATTAAAACCATTGAGGAGTTAAAAGAAGAGGCCGAAGCCATCTGCGGTGTGCCGGACAAACCGAATTTGAGTGACGAGATTGTAGCCGTCATCAAATGGGTGGATGGCACGGTGCTGGATTCGGTTTATAAGGTTTTGGAATAGGGGCACGGAGGGCACAAGCGGACGCTTGCGCTAGTAAGCCAATAAAGATAACATTGGGGCACAAGCGGACGCTTGCGCCAGTATAGAGTTGTGGAATAAAAAGAATGGAGTGAGGCACCCAGCCAATATTTCTCGTTATGAATCCTGAAAGGCTGATTAGGAATACATTGCAGGCATATCCATTGGGTAGTCTGGCGTCCTTTGAAGCCTTAACGCAGGGTTTTGCCAACGAAAATTACAAGATCGTTACAGGAAAGGGAACTTTCTTGTTCCGGATTCATCGTGTGCAGTCGATTCAAGATATTCGAAAAGAGCATCTTATGCTCCGGTTGTTAAAAAGTATTGATTTCCCGGCGGCTTATCCTGTGCCGGACAAAATGGGAAAAATGTTGCTCGTAGTGGATGACCTGCCGGTTTCTCTCTACGATTTTGTGGCGGGAAAGACGCCGGAGCTAAATTCTGAAACCGTTGCTGAAACTGCCTCGGCGCTTGCTTTGCTACATACGATTCATTCAGCCGGAGTTCCCCAAAAACAAAACAGCATCCGCCCCGAGAAGGTGGCTTGTCTTATGAAGAGGTTTTCTATGGCATCAAACCCACTGCCGGATATTTTTGCATTGTTTACCCGCTTGTGGAAACAGCTCGAACCTTTCCTTCATCAGCAACTACCTGTCGGGCTGATACACGGTGACCTTTTTCCTGATAATACACTTTTTGAAGGCAACAAGTTGAAAGCCATCATCGATTTTGAGCAGTTTTCTACCGACCAACTACTTTTCGATGTGGCCATGTGCATCAACGGTTTTTGCTTTACGGACAACCGGCTGAACCCCTTGATGCTGGAAGTCTTTTTGTATGCGTACAACCAAAAGCGGCCTCTGGAAGGTGCTGAAAAGGAACTACTCCCGCATTACATTCAATGGACGGCGCTGGGTATGGCGTCGTGGCATTTGCAGTATCACTTGATCTACAAACCTGATGACAG
>CAYLSW010000385.1:0-1710 GCA_964386145.1 uncultured Lentimicrobiaceae bacterium
TTTCTCTATCGGTATCTGCTTCAAAAGCGGCAAGTTGGTTCAGATAAGTGTGTATTTCCTCTTCCCCCGAATGTTGTTCATCCAGCAGATGTTCAATACTTTCCAACTTACTGGTGATATAAATCAGCGCTTCATCATGTGATTTCTTTATGGCCATATTGATATTTTTGGTCAGGATAGAAACAAGCCGGCGCAAATTTTTCTCCGCTTCACCGGGAAGCTGGTTGGCAAAAGATTTTCGAAAAGTTTTTCGGAATAGTTTCATGGGAATCAAAAACCAGAGCAGGTCGATATGGCTTTCAAAAGCCCAGGAAGTGATAATATCGGGCTTTTCCAATGGTTCTACTTTTACCTGAAAATCCTCTTCCGGCAATAGCACATGCAGCACTTCATTTATGCGCTGGTTTAGTCTTTCGCGAAAATGGGAAGTGTAATTATTAAGATGATTTTGTGCATTAGCAAGTAGCTCATTGGCAAAGGAATGCTCTTCTTTCTCAATTCTGTCAAGTGATTTGGCCATATTTTCTTTCAGCCATTTTTCGTAGTTTCTGGAAATTTTGTAGAGATTCCCATTCCAACTGTCATATCCGGCATGGAATTCTTTTATCAATAATGCCCGTAACGGCTCCAGATGGTGTCCCAGCAACTCTTTTTCCAGTTCGTCCCGGGTGTTGTTTTCATAGCTCTGTGCGATATATCCCAGCTCTTTTTGAATAAAATTCAATTTGAGTTGCTCATCCAGAATTTTATTTTTTAACTCCTGACGCTCACTATCCTTTTTACTGGCAAGATTGAGCCTTATTTCAAGATAACTTTGTGTCAATGAGCGCAGGTGCGTCAGTTTATGGCTAAAGATATTCTGCTGTGTCTCTGTAAGATGCCGGCTCAGATGATCCATCACCGCAGTTTGGATTTGTGTTCTGAACTTTCCCACATTATCTTTTATGGTATAGGGGAAAACGCGAAAATCACGACCAATAGCTTCCCGTGTCTTAACTTTTAAAAAGTCTATGACTTCATCTACCTCAGCTTTGCTGAGCAGATCGGTTTTGCTCAGCACAAGGTAAACTTCCGGGCTTTGCTCGGCAGCATTTTTTATCACCTCCTGGTCATTCTCCGAAAGGGGTTGCGCAGCACTTATCACAACAAAAGCAGCGCCAATACGGTTAAACCAGTTTTCAGTTACCGCAGTGTTATGTTTAAAAGCACTCCCCAGCCCCGGCGTATCAATCAGCCGCAGTTTTTCAAAGTCTTTTAGCTCGGGAAGTTCAATATCCACAAGATAGACCTCTTTCTTATTTTCGGGGTTTTCTTTTTCAGTAACATAAGCACTCAGTTCGTGTAACGATATTTCAAATTTTGAACCATCAAGCTTGGTAATGACTACTTTTTCCTGAGGTGCGTAAACCAATCTTGTGATAATTGCCGTCACCGGCAAAACGCCCATAGGAAGCACGTCGCGCTTCAGGAAGCTGTTGATGAGTGAACTTTTCCCAGCCTTAAACTGTCCCAGTATGACCACATCCAACCACTGGTTCGACTGGGTGAATTGCTCCAGATCGTTGGCTTCCCTCAGGATTCCCTGAAAATCCTGTTTCCCGGCAATGGTACGGATGGTTGTTAGTAACTCCTGCATATCACATTAATTTTAAGGTGTTTTCTTTTTCAGATTCTCGTACCACGTTGGGTTTCCCGTAAAGAATCCGTGTG
>CAYLSW010000386.1:0-1708 GCA_964386145.1 uncultured Lentimicrobiaceae bacterium
TAAAACCAGTCATTTACGAAAGTAAACTCCTGATATTAAACACTTCGCAAGCCTTACCCGCTTTGAGCGCCCACGCTTAAAGTTATTTCCCCCTTACCCGCTTTGAGCGTCCACGCTTAAAGTTATTTCCCCCTTATCCGCTTTGAGCGTCCACGCTCAAAGTTACTTCCACTTCACTCCCTGTTTTTCGTATCTATAAAAATAGTTACGGGGCCATCATTGATGAGTGAAACTTCCATGTGAGCGCCGAATTCGCCGGTACTTATCTCTTTATTTAAAAGGCTTTCCATTTTGGCGATAAAACTTTCGTACAACGGAATAGCGATTTCCGGCCGGGCGGCTTTGATGTAGGAGGGACGGTTGCCTTTTTTCGTGCCGGCATGCAGGGTAAACTGGCTGATGAGCAAAAGGTTGCCACCAACTTCCATTACGGAACGGTTCATAACTTCCTGTTCATCAGGGAAGATACGTAGCCGGCTAATCTTGCCGGCGAGCCAGTCGTTGTCCTCTTCATTGTCCCGCTCTTCGATTCCCAGAAAAACCAACAGCCCTTTTCCGATTTCGGATTTTGTTTTTCCGTCGATGGTTACCGATGCTTGTGAAACGCGTTGTATCAATGCTCTCATGTGAAATATTTTCGTTGTTGCGCAGGACGTTTTGCTGCCCTTTTTACGCTTCGAAATTACTACTTTTGTAAAAAATAAATGTAAGATGATTCGATTAAGTGTAAACATCAATAAAATAGCCACTTTGCGCAATGCACGGGGAGGGAATCTGCCTGATGTGCAGCAGATGGCCATCGATTGTGAACGTTTTGGGGCACAGGGCATTACGGTGCATCCCCGTCCCGATGAGCGGCATATCCGTTACAATGATGTCACGTTGCTGCGCCGGTTGATTACCACCGAGTTTAATATCGAAGGCAATCCAATTCCGAAATTTATCGATTTGGTGTTGAAATACAAACCCGACCAGGTAACGCTGGTTCCCGATGACCCTGGACAGCTTACCTCCGACCACGGCTGGGATACAAAAAAGCACAAAACTTTTCTTACCGATGTGATTGGTCGTTTTAAAGAGGCCGGTATCCGAACTTCTATTTTTGTAGATCCCGATGCGGAAATGATTGAACCTGCCGTGGCTACCGGCACCGACCGGGTGGAACTTTACACCGAAGGCTATGCAGCCGGTTTTAAAACCGATCCGAAAAAAACTATCCGGCCTTTTGTGGAAGCTGCCGAAAAAGCCCGCGAAATAGGTTTGGAACTCAATGCCGGCCATGACCTTAATTTGGAGAATCTCCGGTTTTTTGCAGAAAATATTCCCTGGGTCAGGGAGGTCAGTATCGGACATGCCCTCATCGCCGATGCACTTTATTTCGGTTTGCAAAACACCATTCAGCTTTACCTTCGTGCATTAAGAATTGAGTAACGGCATAATTCGTTTGCTGATAACAAAAACTGACATTTTACCAGAGGCACAATCTTTGATGAAGAGGCTGAAAAAATGTAAGTTATGAGTAAATTCAATGATATTATAAAAGCAGACAAACCGGTATTGATTGATTTTTCTGCCGAGTGGTGCCAGCCCTGCCGCATGATGCCCCCCATTTTGAAACAGGTGAAAGCGGAATTGGGCGATCGTATCCGGATTTTAAAAGTGGACGTAGATAAAAATCCGGCCATTGCCCGCAAATGGATGATACAAA
>CAYLSW010000387.1:0-1705 GCA_964386145.1 uncultured Lentimicrobiaceae bacterium
CAACATCTTTTGCAATTGACAAAAATGTTTGCGGTGCATACCCGAAACCTTTTTAGCCACCATAAAACCCAATGGATTTATCTGATAAAAAGACTGGAACAATCAGCTTCAGGGCAGCTTGGTAAAGCGCAGGAACAACTCATTAGCATTGCTTCGCACCTGAAATACCAACCGGTTCAGAAAATCCATCAGAAAGTGCTCATACTGGAAAATATTCAAATGCTGATGGGTATTCACACAGAACAATGGATACAAAAAACGAATAGCCGGCTCAGGCTGTTGGAAAGTAAGATCAACCTGATGAAACCGGAAAATGTTCTGAAAAAGGGCTACAGCATTTCCACTGTTGATGGAAAAGTATTGAAATCGGCAACAAATGCCAACCCTGGAAAAAAGTTGGTAACCACATTGTACGATGGCGAAATTGAAAGTATTATTGAGAGAAGAAATAAAAAATAAACTCCATGGAAGAACAAAATTATTCACAGGCTATTGAAGAACTGGAAAATATTGTCACAGAAATTGAAAATGAAGATATTTCGGTGGACGAACTCTCGGCAAAAGTAAAACGTGCATCCGAACTCATTCGCATCTGCAAAACCGTTTTGTACAAAACCGAAGAAGATGTGAATGCAGTGTTAAAAGAGATGCGGGAAGAACAATCACCTGAAGAGTAGCTTCGTGGTCTCAACCTTTTTTCCGCTATTTTTGCTACATGATTCTGACAGATACGCATACCCATCTTTATCTAAGCGATTTTGAAGAAGACCGGGAGCAGATTATTAACAACGCACTGGAAAACAGTGTGAAATACATGCTGTTGCCCAACATTGACAGCACAACGCTTTACGACCTAAAAGTCATGGCTGCGGCTTTTCCGGAAAATTGTTTTCCTATGATGGGATTGCATCCCACTTCTGTGAAAGCAGATTATGAAAAGGAAATGGCATTGGTTGAACAGGAACTGGCCACGGGAGACTATTCCGGGGTGGGCGAAATTGGCATTGACTTTTATTGGGACAACTCCTTTGAAGAAGCACAAAAGGAGGTCTTTCGTCAGCAGTTACGACTGGCCAAAAGATACCGGCTGGCAGTTTCTATTCACACACGTAATGCTTTTGAAATTACTTATCAAATAGTTAAGGAAGAGCTTACCGATGAATTAAAAGGTGTCTTTCATTGTTTTACCGGGACTGTGAACGAGGCTGAGCAAATCATGGATACCGGATTAAAAATGGGTATTGGCGGGATTATTACCTTTAAAAACAGCGGATTGGCAGATGTAGTGGCCCGGCTGCCTTTGGAAGCGCTGGTGTTGGAAACCGATGCGCCGTATCTGACACCGGTACCGTTTCGAGGAAAACGAAACCAAAGTGCTTATCTGCTTTACGTGGCAAAAAAAATTGCTGCGATAAAAAATATCCCGGTAGAAATGGTGGCTGAAACTACAAGCAGAACGGCTGAAAATCTTTTTTTAAAGAAATTGTAAGAATATGGAAAATCAAATTAGTCTGCTCATCATTTATACCGGAGGAACCATCGGGATGATAAAAGACCCTGGAACCGGTTCGCTGCGGCCTTTCGACTTTGAGGGCGTTTACGATCAGATACCGGAGTTGAAACTGTTTCATTATCATTTAGCTTTTCATTGTTTTGATCCGCTCATCGATTCCAGCGACATACGTCTTGCCCATTGGGTTGAGCT
>CAYLSW010000388.1:0-1699 GCA_964386145.1 uncultured Lentimicrobiaceae bacterium
GGACATGCCCTCATAAGCTTTGGCAATGTTATTAATCAGCTCCATGATGATAACCGTTTTACCCACACCGGCTCCGCCAAATAGTCCTACTTTCCCTCCTTTGGAGTAAGGTTCAATAAGATCAATCACCTTGATGCCGGTATAGAGAATTTCAGAATGTGTGGTAAGCTCTTCATATTTAGGCGGGTCTTTGTGGATAGGGGAGCTGGTTTCAGTCACAACGTTTTTCAGACCATCGATGGACTCGCCAATGACATTGAAAAGCCTGCCCTTGATATTTTCGCCGGTAGGCATGCTGATAGGTTTTCCTGTGTTGATAACATCCATGCCGCGACGGAGACCATCAGTAGAGTCCATGGCAACAGTTCTGACGGTATTTTCACCGGTTGCCTGCTGCACTTCAAAAACTACTTTTTCGCCATTTTCACGTTCAATTACCAGCGCATCATATATTTTGGGAAGATCTTTTTCGTTATCAAAAACAACATCAACAACAGGGCCAATGATTTGTGCAATATGGCCAATATTTTTTTTCTCCATAAAGTGCTTATGATTAGAGGATTTTTATTTGGGGCAAATATATAAATTAAATATCTTTTAAATTTGGTTTAAAAAGGATTTCTACGAATAAAATTCCTAAAAACCACATTGGTATTTTTTTCCTTATTTTCAGAAGCGTAAATTTTTCCTGTGAAACAGAAGAAGCCAAAAGACACCAACGGAAATGGAAGCATCGGAAACATTAAAAACAGGCCTGAAAAAAACCAAATAACCATCTGGGCCAAACAAAAAGCCTGGTATCCAGGAAGGGGTATCCGACTGTGCGATATTTATCAACGGAAAATAGAGCATGTCAACCACCCTTCCGTGCAAAAAGCCAGCATAACCATGACCGAAAGGCACCAGTGCAGCAACCGAATGGAAAGTGCTTTGTGAAAAAATAAGGCCGTAAAAAGCACTGTCAATCATATTTCCAATGGCACCGGCAAAGATAAGCGACATACTGATAATCATTCCCGTACCACTATTTTGTCGGATAAGATAGTACAATAAAAATCCAATTCCGGTAATAGCAATTATTCTAAAAACACTCAGCAGCAGCTTTCCCCAGCTGCCGGCAAGCTGCATACCAAAAGCCATCCCGTTATTTTCAGTAAAATAAAGGTAAAACCAGTGGTCAAAGACAGGAATATTTCCCCCTATGGGAAAGGTAAGCTTAATGTAAAACTTTAATATCTGGTCAATCAACAAAACCAGAAATATTACCAAAGCAGATTTTTTCAAAACACTGTTTTATGAGACATCAACAATTAATTATTGATGTTGTTTTTCCGTTGTCTTGTCTTAGCTTCAATACTCAGCGTGGCATGTGGGACAGCGCGCAAACGCTCTTTGGAAATCAGTTTTCCCGTTTCGCGGCAGATACCGTAGGTCCCGTTTTCGATTCGTACCAGTGCATTTTCCAGGTTATTGATAAAACGTTGCTGGCGGGCGGCAAGACGGCTGTTTTCTTCTTTCGACAATACCTGTTGTCCCTCTTCCAACACTTTAAATGTGGGAGAAGTGTCGTTGGTATCTGCTCCGCTGTTGTTGGTGTATGCTTCGGTAAGTAGTTTGAAATCAGCATGCGCCTTATTCAATTTTTCCATGATAATCTGTCTGAACTCCTCCAGTTCTTCGGTAGAATACCTTAATTTTT
>CAYLSW010000389.1:0-1662 GCA_964386145.1 uncultured Lentimicrobiaceae bacterium
TATGCCTTATCCTGTTTGGCTAATCAAAATTTATCTGCTGCTGAGTAGTAACGATTTTGTAACTACCAGAATCTTTTATCTTATACTCGTCAATAAATGATTGGTCAAAATCTTCCGTTAAGAGTGAATTAAATCTGTCCTTTAATTGATTTTTGTTTGAATCGTAAAAAAGATTATCTCTATCAGTCTTAACTCCTGAATTTGAGGCATTAAAAAGAGAGTTTATTTTGAATCCTTTGTTATGACTTTTTTCTTCTGAAAAATCCTTTTCAACAAAGAAAAAATAAGGTTTTACAGGGTTGAGTTCTTTCCAAGAAATATTTTTTAAATTGTGGTCAATAAGGAATTTATATTTTTCTTTCCTTGTTCCATATTGTTCATTATAAAATACAGAGCCATTTTGTTTTTTTGTTTTTTCACCTGTTTTAATAAAGATATTGATACTTACTCCTTGTTGAATATCAAAAACGTTCTCGTCATTATCTGCGATTAAATTTACTTCTTTAAGTTTTGCAAAACCGTGTAAATCAAGAATGTAAATTTTATCAAAACTTTCCATCAAGTTTTTTCTCATTTGACAGTGAGTTATCCCATCAATAAAACTATTATTTGAGATATATGCTAAAACTCCACTTCCATTTTTGTCAATAAAATGCTGACCATAACGAATAAATTTAATGTAGTCATCATCTAAGTTTATTTTATGTTCGTTTAAGTCTTTTTTATAATCTTTTATAAGGTTTTGAATCCAATCCCCTTTGTTTGTGCTACTAACGGCATAAGGAGGATTTCCAATTACACACATTACGGGAGTGTCTCTTTTAATATGGTTTGCTTCATTGGCTTCACTGCTTAACCAATTGGCAAATAAAGTTCCTGTATCTGGGTGGTATTCTTCTAAACTGTTGGTTAAATAAACTCTTGTCCGTTGGTTTGTAGTGGCTTTAAATCCTGTTTCTTTTAGCAATAAATCCAATTGTAAATGAGCCATTGCATAACTTGCCATTAATAACTCAAAACCGTTTAATCGTGGTAGCAAATGTTTTTCTACATATCCACTCCAAATTCCTTCTTGCCCTTTAAATTTCTTGTGTACGTGTTTTATTACCTCTGCTAAAAAAGTTCCTGTTCCTGTGGCTGGGTCAAGAATTTGTACTTTATGTACTTCTTTTCCCATTTGCTTGTAGCCAGTTGTAGAACGCTTGTCAGGAGTTTGAGTATTTACAGTGATTTTGGTTTTTGAAGTGTCAGCTAAACCCTGTGGTAAATCAAATTCCGTTTTTAAAATATCATCAACTGCACGAACAATAAAATTTACAACTGGAGCAGGAGTGTACCAAACCCCCTTCGCTTTTCTTAGTTTTGGGTCATATTCAGCCAAGAAAGTTTCATAAAAATGGATAATTGGATTTTCCATTTTTGTAGTCTTTCCGTAGTTTTTTAGAATTTCTTCAACGTTACAGGCTAAAAATATTTCAGCTAAGTTTTCTACAATCCATTTAATACGGTCGTCAATATCGGGCCCAGCTATGTAGCCAAACAATTTTCTTAAAAATGGATTTGATTTCGGAATCAATTCAGCCGCTTCTTGTCGGCTAAAAGTATCTAAAGTTGGGTCGTGTAAACGAGCTGCAAACATTCCATAAGCAATAGTTTGAGCAT
>CAYLSW010000390.1:0-1652 GCA_964386145.1 uncultured Lentimicrobiaceae bacterium
ATGTCAGAGGTAGTACACGTAAGATTAAAAGGCAAAAAGGGACCGGTACAGCACGAGCAGGTGATATTAAGAACCCTATTTTTCGTGGCGGTGGTCGTGTCTTTGGCCCTCATCCCCGCGATTATTATTCAAAGCTGAATAAAAAGGTGAAAAGACTGGCCAGAAAATCTGCGCTTTCTTATAAAGCAAAAGATAACGAGATTGTGGTGGTGGAAGATTTCAAAATGGAAGTTGCCAAAACCAAAGAGTATCTTAGCATACTCACCAAACTCAAATTAAATGATCAGAAAACTTTACTGGTTGTCAACGATGCAGATGAAAATCTTTATCTTGCTGCCCGTAACCTTCCTAAAGCAAAAGTGCTACGAACCTCCTCATTGAATACTTATGATATTCTGAATGGGGGGAGACTCATTTTTACCGAGGGGGCTGTAAAGGCAACTGAAGAATTGTTATAAAAAATATAAATCCGAATAAGATGGGTGTAATATTTAAACCGGTAATAACAGAAAAGATGACTGCCAAAGGCGAAAGTCTTAATCAATTTGGCTTTATTGTTGACAAACGTGCCAATAAGCTTCAGATTAAAAGTGAAATTCAAGACTTATACAATGTGGAAGTACTTTCTGTTAATACTATGAACTATTCTGGCAAAAGTAAATCAAGAAATACCAAGTCAGGAATTATTTCAGGCAGGAGCAACGCTTATAAAAAAGCAGTTGTAACCCTTGCCAAAGGAGAGACAATTGATTTTTTTAGCAACATCTAGACTACAGACATGGCTCTAAAGAAATATAAACCGACAACACCAGGTCAGCGCTTCAAAGTTATCAGCGCTTTCGATGATATCACAGCCAAAAAGCCCGAAAAGGGTTTGCTGGCCAAGAAGAAAAGTTCCGGTGGGCGTAACAACGAAGGCAGGATGACTATTCGCAACATTGGCGGCGGTCATAAACAGAAATACAGAATTATCGACTTCAAGCGTGATAAAGAGGGCGTTCCTGGTACTGTTAAGACCATCGAGTATGATCCGAACCGCACTGCACGTATCGCACTGGTTCATTATGCCGATGGAGAGAAACGTTATATCATCTCTCCTCAGGGTTTGAAAGTCGGACAACAGGTTAAAGCTGGTAAAGGAGTTACTCCAGAGGTGGGGAATACCATGTATTTGAGTGAGGTGCCGTTTGGTACGGTCATTCATAACATTGAGTTACGTCCCGGACAGGGTGCAAAAATGGCCCGTAGTGCCGGATCATATGCGCAACTCATGTCGCGTGATGGGAAATTTGCTATTATCAAGATGCCCTCCGGTGAAACCCGAATGATACTTCAAACCTGCAAAGCTACAGTAGGTATGGTTTCCAACAGCGATCATCAGCTCGAAAAATCTGGTAAAGCTGGGCGTAACCGTTGGTTAGGACGGCGTCCCCGCGTTCGTGGCGTGGCTATGAATCCGGTTGACCATCCCATGGGTGGTGGCGAAGGCCGGGCTTCGGGCGGACATCCCCGTTCACGAAAAGGTTTGCCGGCAAAAGGGTATAAAACCCGTGCCAGAAAGAAAGCTTCGAGCAGGTATATTATTGAAAAAAGAAAATAATCTTAGCTGAATTAAACAGATACTAATATGAGCCGTTCATTAAAAAAAGGAC
>CAYLSW010000391.1:0-1619 GCA_964386145.1 uncultured Lentimicrobiaceae bacterium
ACCGCCGGTATAGCGTTTCCATGTCCGGAAATTCCGGAAAATCCGGTTGTAGGCTATTTTGCTGCCATCGGGGCTGTAAGAAAGAATGCCGCCTTTTGGCAAAGCCAACTGTTGCGGCAGCCCGCTGAGATGACCTACTTCAAACAGCTGGCCGAACCAGGAGTTCCAGGTATTTCTTCGCGAAAGAAAAACAATATCTTTTCCGTTGGGGGTCCAGCTTACAACCATGTTGTCAGGTCCCCAGCGTGTGGGTACTTTCCTGGCCACATCGGAGTGGTAGGTCAGCCGTGTAACGGCTCCGCCTTTGGCAGGAATGGAATAGACGTCCACGTTGCCATCATATTGACCGGTGAAGGCGATGGTTTTGCCGTCGGGCGAAAACCGGGGCATCATATCGTAACCATCGTCGGTGGTCAGGCGGGTTGCCATGCCTCCTGTCCGGTCAACGCGCCAGAGATTCCCCGCTGCTTCAAAAACAATGGCGTTGTTGTGAATTGTCGGAAACCGGCAAAGCAAATTGTTGCTTTGCTCAGGCGTAGCTGCAAATGCGGCTACAGTGCCCCAGCTTAGGAAAAGCAGGAGTAATAATCGAAATAAGCTGTTTTTTGTTCTCATGATAAAATTTTATATAAACTATTTTGGATAATAAGATTTTCTAAAATAATGATTTTAAGCACGGTGGGCTGTGACACGGTCATCTGTATAAAGATTTAGCAAAACAAAATTACAGAATCTGAACGAAACTGCCGGAGAAATTAAGAATATTTAAGATTGGAAATTGCGAAAATGCTTTTGTTTTTTTGAGGAAATACTAATTTTGGAAGATATTATGAATCAATACTTCGGTAAAAAATTATATACAACTAATAATAAAGCAGGTAAAAGGTCAAAGGTGGTAAGTGTAACCTATTGTTATTAGGTACTTTGCAGTCCTGTGGTTTTGCGTAAATGAAAAAATAACATGGGTATAGGGTGTCTTCAGGCGTGGACGCCTGAAGCGGGGGTTATGTTTTGCCTATTTAAAAAATCCGGTTTATCTAAAAAATGAAAAGATTCGATGGCCATCCTTTCTCAAACTTTTCATTATTTTTTGGGGAGGCTTCGCTATTGCTGAATACTGTTCCGAGTCTTTTAAGTCATTTTTTACCTATGCCGTGTCTGTCTTATATCTTGCAAGTGTAAGTTATCTGAAATTATGAGTGGCAATATTATTGCTTCCATGGTAATGAGGGCTTTTTTGAGAGGTCAACTTCCCCGCAAAAATCGGCGTTTAATTTCTTGGAAAACCGAAATCTATTTTCTTCCCATTTTCTTTCTGAGTTTTTTCGGAATAGCTTCTTTGTTCACTGCAATATCCATGGTTTGCAATTCAACATAAGCTTTGGAAGCGTAAAAATAACCTTTATATTTTTGATGGGTACCCCAGGAATTTTTGATTTTATAAAAAACGTCACCTTTCTGGTCATGAGCAATGCCTACAATCAACATGCCGTGGTCGTCTGTTACAAGATAATCATCGTAATGTTTCTGGCGCATTGCAGGTGTTACGGTGACTTCCTGCACAATAGAGTCGAAGCTGTAAAGTTCTTTGTCTTGTTCCTTTTGGCTTAAAGCTTTCC
>CAYLSW010000392.1:0-1618 GCA_964386145.1 uncultured Lentimicrobiaceae bacterium
CTGCCGAATGTCCCAAATGATGAATGTCGGTAAGTAAATCGGGATTATCCTGCTCACCGAATACGTACCTGTCCACGCTAATCATTCCACTCAGGGAGACCATAAGTCCGCTGTTGATGCGCCGGGTGATACCCGGATGACAACCGGTAGTGCCACAACTTTGTGCTGCATTACTCAGGTTTCCGGGGATCAACACCATATTCCGATGTGCCTGGTTTTTGTCGGTAGCAAAAGGATTGCCACCATGGCACGAAAAGCATCCGATAACTTTTGGATTATGGGCATTCGTAAAACCGTGTACCTTGTTATGACAAATCACGCAGCTCTCTTTCCTGCCTTGAATGAGTGGTGCTTCCATGGCTTGTGTTGTAGAAAAATCCGGATGAAAATCAACCCGTTCCGTTTTAAAATTTTGCATCACACTGTAGTGATAACCTTTTTGTCCCGGAACCATCCATTGCCAGTGTTCTCCTCTGAAAAAGAGACCGGTAATGGTTAGGATGAAATAGAGGCCGGTAAATATCAGCAGCGTTCTTTTGCTAAAAAAAGCGGCCGACACTTTACCTGAATTGGCAAAATAGACTAATACCAAAAGCAGCAAAATCCAAAGAAGTGCCCATTCCGGATGGCTGAGCCAATGCAGTACTTCCTGAAATCCCACAAAATACCATGGCCCTTTTACCGTTGGGTTCAGGTTGTCGTGTAGTGGTGCTGAGAACAACCAACTGACCAATGCCAGCCCCAAAAATGTAACCACGAAGTCACCTGCTTTCGGCCAAAACTTCCTGCTGTGTTCCACAATAATGATTGCCAGAAAAATGGTGAAGGTAGCGATGTGATGCACGTAAATAAGTTGGAAACTTCCTTCTTTTCCCAGCAGGGTGGTAGAAAGGAATTTCCCGAAAAGGGGAATCCCGGTAGTCAGACTTCCCAGTATTTGTCTCGCCTGCAAACTATCGGCATCTCCTTTCAGAAGAAAACCGGTGAGCATAGCCATAAAAATGACGAGTACTCCAAGACTTAACCTGAACCCCAATCCCGGTTTCAAACCTGTTTCACGCTGTTTGTGGTAATGGTCGTACATGTGCAACAGGCTGAATATCAGAAAAAGCTGTGCGCTCCAGTAATGAAAGTTCCGGATAAATGATGCCCACGGATTCATAACTACCAAACTACTGATAGATGCGTAAGGCTTGTTTACATCAAACGGAACAGCAAGTAAAACGCCGGTTAGCAACACATACGCAAACAGTGCCAGACTGATTTGGCCATAGGTTGTTTTGAAGCGAATATTTCCTTTCGGTTGTATCATGCATTTTGGGATTGGACGATAATTTGCCGGTCGTTTTTGTCTTCCTCAAACGGGTAAGAGAGCAGTGGCTTGTAAGCCGGTCCTTTTACAGCATTCCCATTAAGGTCAAACTCGGATCCATGACACGGACAGATAAGCCGTCCGTTTTCTACCTTATTAATAATACAGTCCAGATGGGTGCAATGCGACGAGAGGACCTTAATACTCTGTTTTTGGTCGATCACCAAAAAATCCCTGTAAAAGGAAACGATGTTGTTGGTTAACGGCAATACAATCTTTTTTTGTGCGGCAAGAAGTAAATGGTTT
>CAYLSW010000393.1:0-1613 GCA_964386145.1 uncultured Lentimicrobiaceae bacterium
TTCTGGAGCTCCCCGGAGATTTCCGGTTACGTATCTCCTCCATGGAACCGGATGGTTTTACTGAAAGTTTTTTTCGACTGTTTGCCCATCCCAAGCTGACGCCACATCTGCATTTATGTCTGCAAAGCGGTTCAGAAGATATTTTGCTGAAAATGCGTCGTATGTACACCGCCGGATTGTTTGAAGATATGGCCAATGAACTGCGCAGGCGTTATCCCGGATTTAATCTCACCACCGACATTATTGTGGGATTTCCGGGCGAAACCGATAAAGATTTTCAAAACAGCATGGAGATGGCCAAACGGTTGCAATTTGGACATCTTCACACCTTTAAATACAGCGTTCGACACGGAACACGGGCTGAGCACATGCCGGACCAAATTTCTGAAAAAGAGAAAAGTCGCCGGTCGGAGATCATCCGCAACCTTTCGGATAAAATGAAACTTAGCTATCGGAGGTCTTTTGTTGGCAAAGAGCAAATTGTGTTGACGGAGCAATTCGACAAACGGGGTTTTGCCACCGGATATGGCGAGCATTACGTTCCGGTTATCATCAGACAAGAAGGGCTGGAAAAGAATAAATTTTACACGGTAACTCTTGATGGGATAGAAATACAGGGCGAACCTATGCTTACCGGTTTATTAAAAACGCAATAAATTGGAAAAATTCTGGCAAAGACTTTTTTATATTAAAAGTTTATTTAATTTTGCAGCCCCAAAAAGAATTATAAAACAATAATTAGAATTATGGCTAATCACAAATCAGCTCTCAAAAGAATCAGACAAAACGAAGTAAGAAGGGTTCACAACCGTTACTATGCCAAAACAGTACGTAACGCAGTGAAAAATTTCAGGTCGCTGACTGATAAAAAGGAAGCCGTTGAGCAAATGCCCAAGTTGTATGCAATGATTGACAAACTGGCTAAAAAGAAAATCATCCACAAAAATAAAGCCGGTAATTTAAAATCAAAAATCACGAAACATGCCGACACATTAGCGTAGGCAGTCAATTTCACGATATGGAAAATCCGGACACTTTTCAGTATCCGGATTTTTTTGTAAATACCGGACTGTAGTCTGAACTTTGAGATTCAGGGTCACCTGAAATGTCAAGCTCCCGTTTTTTACCTGCAAAAACCATCTTCGCACCCCGTCATCCCTGCGTGATTTGGTCACAATGGATTCTATCTCCACTATATAGTGAACCATCTTTGGAAGATAGGGAGCGGTGGCACAATGAGAGCACCCCGGATATTAACAATGAAAACAAAACATAGTTTCAATTTCCTCCCGGTAAGGCACATGAAAATGCCGAATTTGATGTATTTTTGAAGCTCAAAATAATATTCATGGATAATTATATCGTTTCAGCAAGGAAATACCGTCCATCAACGTTTGCCCAGGTTATAGGTCAGGATGCCATCACCTCTACTTTGAAGAATGCCATTGTCACGGGACATTTGGCACAAGCGTTTCTTTTTACGGGCCCAAGAGGTGTTGGGAAAACCACCTGTGCCCGCATCATGGCTAAGACGATCAATTGTCTGAATCCGACACCGGACGGGGAACCTTGTAACGAGTGCGCCTCCTGCAAAGCTTTCAACGAAAACAGTT
>CAYLSW010000394.1:0-1578 GCA_964386145.1 uncultured Lentimicrobiaceae bacterium
GTTGTAAATGTTTCATGATAAGTGTAACTTATTATGAAACAAGTATTTGCGTCTTTGCGTCTTTGCGAGAACGAAAAATTACCGAACTATTGTTTTTGATAATGGTGTTGATATTCCCCTTGTCGTCGGTATTTAGCCTGATTAATTTATAAGTTTTTCGTCATGAGAAGTCAAAATACGAAGAGTAAAAGTGAGCGCAGATTTTCGACTCGCAGGAATAGCCTTAGCTATTTCGAGAATTGGAAATTGAGCATTGCCTTTTGTCAAAGCTCAATACGGGTTTCCAGCACTTTCAGAAATGCAGCTATCCATTTGGGATGAGCAGGCCAGGCAGGAGCGGTAACCAGGTTCCCATCGACCACAACATCATCGATGTCCACATTTTGGTAATCCGCACCGAGATTTATCAGGTCTGGACCTATTGCAGGATAAGAGGTCATTTTCCGGCCTTTTAAATCCGTTGCGGCTGCCAGCAGTTGGGGGCCATGGCAAATAGCAGCAACGGGTTTATTGTTATCCATGAAATGTTTCACCATTTCCACAACTTTTTTGTTCAGGCGAATGTATTCGGGAGCACGTCCGCCAGGCAAAATCAGCGCATCATAATCTTCTGGGTTCACCTCATCAAACGTCGCGTTCAATGTAAAATAATGCCCTCTTTTTTCGCTATAGGTCTGATCTCCTTCGAAATCATGGATAGCAGTAATCACACGCTCCCCGGCTTTTTTGTCAGGACAAACTGCATCCACGCTGTGTCCCACCATAAGCATCATTTGAAATGGAACCATGGTTTCGTAATCTTCGGCATAATCGCCGACAATGAGAAGAATTCTTTTTGCAGCCATAATCTTTGATTTTAGTTTAACTTTTTCAAAAATAGCATGAAAAACCTTTCAAGTCAAGTTTTTAATATTTATTTTCGGTTAAATATAAAACATTCGCAAAACAGGAATTTTTTCGAATGTTTTTTCAAAATAAAACAAGCTGCCCCGAAGTGTTCGAAGCAACTTGCTTTTACATTGAGGGTAAAAGATTATTCTGCCCTTTTAAACACGATGGAAGTAACGGTTACATCGTCGCCTCCCATGTTGATAGTCAGCCCGTAAGGACGTTCCTTAGAAATCTCAATCTGTGCCTTTCCGGCTTTTCCGGTGAGCTGCTGCCAAATGGTTACCGCCTGATGAACGCCGGTTCCGCCGGTTGGATGACCCCAACCGATGAGACCGCCGGTAGTGTTGAACGGCAATTCTCCGTTGCGACCGGTTTTACCTTCGGCCACATAGTCGGCGCCTTCGCCTTTGGCTGCCAGCCCAAGAGCTTCCACAGCCAGAATTCCGGCGATGGTAAAACAATCGTGAGTTTCGACAGTTCCAACCTGATTGATGGTAATACCGGCATTTTCCAGCGCCTGATGAGCAGCAAATTTAATGGTTTCCAGCTCGGTAAGATCGGTCGGGTCAGTAGTAATGTCACGAACGGCATGGCCAAAGCCGATAATTTCCACAGCATCTTCCTTGTCCACACCGATACGTTTCAGTCCTTCTTCGGAACAAATGGTAATTCCGGAAGCACCATCGG
>CAYLSW010000395.1:0-1577 GCA_964386145.1 uncultured Lentimicrobiaceae bacterium
TTGGTTTTCCACCGATATTGTATTTTTGTCTTTCCAAAAAAGGAATGCCATGCTCGCAATAAAGAAATTTATTTTCAATCCCTTTCAACTGAACGCTTACGTTGTGTATGATGAAAATGGAGACTGCCTGCTTTTTGACACAGCTGTTTCCACCGATGCCGAAATGCAATTACTGGAAACTTTTATTTTGGACAACAACCTGACTCCCAAACTATTGGTCAACACACACAGCCATATTGACCATATTATTGGTAACCGTAAAGTTGCGGAACGTTATCACCTGAAACTGGCAGCTCATTTGGCAGGTCAGGGATTTATCGACCATGCTGCCGATAGTGCCGCCGGCTTCGGACTCCCCTTTGATGGCGTCAAGGAGATAGACATGGCCTTGGATGAAGGAGACAAGCTGACTTTGGGAAACCATGTCATGCAGGTTTTTTATACGCCCGGTCATGCCGATGGAAGTCTTTGCTTCTACGCCGAACCGGAGGGTTTTGTTCTCACCGGCGATGTACTTTTTTACCAGAGCATTGGCCGCACAGACCTGCCCACGGGTGATTACGATATTTTGCAAAAGAGTATCTGGGAAAAGCTGTTTACGCTCCCTGATGAAACCATTGTCTATCCCGGTCATGGCCCCGACACCAACATTGGAGTTGAAAAAAAAACTAATCCTTTTGTAGCCATTGGCATGGAATAGATGAACCCACAAGCTGGACAGAGAATTTATGTTGCTCCCTTTCAGGGTATCACCACACGAGTATTCCGGGAAGTCTTCACACGTCATTTTCCAGGAACCGACAAACTGTTCACCGCATTTTTCACCGGTATTAACAACGAAAAAAGTTTGCGCTCCAGGCAAAAAGAGCTGGAGAAAAATAGGCATAACGGCATACCGGTGGTCCCGCAAATTCTAAGCAAAGATGCAAACGAAATACTTCTGTTCGGAAAAGTGTGCCATAAACTGGGATTTGAAGAAATCAACTGGAACCTCGGTTGTCCTTTTCCGCGTGTAGCAAACAAAATGCGCGGTTCCGGTCTGCTGCCTTATCCGCAGAAGGTGGAAGAAATTCTGAAAGCTATCCTACTGCAATTGCCACTGAAACTATCGGTCAAATGTCGGCTGGGTTATCACGATGCAAATGAGATTATGGCACTACTCCCGGTCTTCAACAATTTTCCTCTGTCGGAAGTCATCATACATGCGCGGCTTGGCAGGCAGATGTACAAAGGCAATGTTGACACTGGCACTTTTAAAAAAGTTCTGCAACAGAGCACGCACCAAACGGTTTACAACGGAGACATCTTTTCTCCTGAAGACTTTGAAGCCGCAAGGCAACAGTTCCCAGAGGTAAAAACCTGGATGTTAGGTCGCGGACTACTGGCCGACCCGTTTTTGCCCGGACAGCTCAAAGGTGCCGGAAAGCCATTGCAGCCACTCACAACTATCCGAAAATATGTGGATGACCTCTACTATGCTTACCGGAAAGAGTTCAACGACAGCCTACGTGCCATCAACGTTATGAAAGAGCTGTGGAGCTGGCTTTCACTCTCTTTCGACCGCCCGGAACGGGTTT
>CAYLSW010000396.1:0-1568 GCA_964386145.1 uncultured Lentimicrobiaceae bacterium
CCGACGAATTACTTCCCATAAAAGAAGGCACCGATGTGGCCGTTTTCGGCCTGACGCTGGCCATGCAGGATGTGCTGGCACGAGGGAAGTTCACGGGCTTTAAGAAATATCAGGCTGTAAAACTCGGTAGCATAAACGTTGACTGGGTTTACAATTCCATGCCACCGTTGGCAGGACAAATTTATCCTCCGGTGGAAATAGAGACTGTGGAAGAGTTTTAATACCAATATCGATGCAAAAGCGGATGAAATCTGGTTTTAATCCGGTCGTCCGGAAAGTCCGGTAAAAGCAAATCCGAATGGACAGGTGATTTCACTTGCCACCCCCCAAATGTTTATTCATTTTTGACCTCCTTTTCTTTAACTTTAGGTTTCATCAGTAAAACCTGCAATATCAGGGTCCCTGTGGCCAGCAACAGGGTGTACTTCATGAAAGCACTTAGTGGAAACATAATATCCAGCGCGATACTGAATGCACTGAAAATCAATACCCTTGCTTTGTATTCTTTCAGGTTGATGAGCTTTTTCTGTTCAATCAGCATGGCAAAGCCGATAATGCCCATTACTCCTATAAAGAAAGACAAATCCCGATTGTTTTCCTGGTTTTTTAACAGATTGAAGGGTAAAAAAGTATAAATGAATGAAAGCAGAAAACCGATAACCAACACCGCTTTATTCTGCTCAAAATCCTGGCTGGAGTTTATCGCCTTTTTGTATTCTTCTTTGTTGGCACTGTTAAATTCCTCCTCACTTACTACTTGAGCAACTACCAGTTTCCTAAACACATCAACCAGCACGGCAGGGAAATATGGCCTTGAGTAATAATATACAACAATGAATACTTTATCTTTGGGCAACTGAATAGTAGTTCGGTAATGAAAATTGTAAGTAAACGTAACACCTTCTTCTTCCGGTATTTGCAGAATGAAGGTTTGGCCGTCTCCTACTAAACGGGCAAGCGTTTTGCCACCGGAACGAACCCTTAATCTATTTCCGGCACAACAATCATGTAGAAAAAAAAATTTTACATGGACTTCTTTCATAATGCCATTTATTATTTCTTTATTATATCATTGAAGCAACGGCAGCAAATCCTAAAATTGTACCAAAATAACCAAGTGGGTCAAGACCAGTAGCAAAATAAACATTGACTGCATATCCTCCCTCAACTGCCATTCCTGCGCCGGCAATATCTCGTTCAGCCCATGTTGGTAACTCATACTCCGTTTCAAGAGTTGCCTTAAAAGAGCCGTTCCCATACGACCAGTATTGAACCGATGATTTAGCAATAGACATCACACTTTCTAATTGTTCTTTCTCTACTTGTAAGAAGTTGCCACTGTTTTGTAATTCATTTTCAAAATTAGCAATTATTTTTAACACAACATCCGGCTTTGTTAAATTGGGTTGTATAGAATCGTAAAATCGTTTCATAAACGAATATTCAGCTTTACTGTAAGTGTGGTTTTTATACAGATTATTTATGATTTTGTAGTTCGTCTTAAAGTTATAACTATTTGAAGCTATTTGTTTTGCATAATAGATTAGATTAGTATCTTCTTTAACAAT
>CAYLSW010000397.1:0-1550 GCA_964386145.1 uncultured Lentimicrobiaceae bacterium
GTAGGACGCCGTTGGAAATCGCTTGTTATCCCCGCCATTCTTTGTGGCACACTTGGTTACGCCATTGCCACTTTTATCGGCGTAGGCATGGCCTACTGGCTGCATTAGCAAATAGATGTTAAGGGAAGCTGCCATCCCACTGTCCTGTACAATTTATCATTCGGAAATGCCATTCAATTAGTACGTAACATATTCTATACATGGCTTTTAGAGTATTTAAAATCTTTCTAAATAGGAGGTGTTGAAAAAAATCAGTAAATTACTTAGAAAAAAAATATTATGAAAATTGTACTTTCGTACAAAAATTTAAGAACCGTATAAAAACATTAGTTATGGCAAAAGTGAAAGGTGTCATTGTGGTTGACATTGAAATGTGCAAAGGTTGTAGCGTTTGTATTCCGGCCTGTCCAACCGATGTGATTGCTTTGGCAAAAGAAGTTAACGGCAAAGGTTATCATTTTGCTTTTATGGAAAATCCGGATGCCTGCACAGGTTGCACTAACTGTGCCGTAGTATGTCCTGATGGTGTCATTACCGTTTACAGGATAAAAGTTAAATAACTATCAAAAAAATAAGATATGGGTGAACTAAAATTAATGAAAGGTAATGAAGCCCTGGCCGAAGCCATAATTCGTGCAGGCACGGATGGTTACTTCGGTTACCCTATTACGCCCCAGTCGGAAGTCTTGGAATACCTTATGGCTTCCAAGCCTTGGGAAACAACGGGAATGGTTGTATTACAGGCCGAGAGTGAAGTGGCTGCCATAAACATGTTGTACGGCGGTGGCGGAACCGGTAAAAAAGTGGTGACATCATCTTCCAGTCCGGGCATCAGCCTGATGCAGGAAGGTCTTTCTTATATCGCCGGTGCCGAAATTCCGATTTTAATTGTAAACGTCGTTCGCGGTGGCCCTGGGCTTGGCGACATCCAGCCGGCACAGTCCGACTATTTCCAATCCACAAAAGGAGGTGGGCATGGTGACTACAGGCTTATTGTCTTTGCTCCCTCCTCCGTGCAGGAGATGGCTGATTTTGTTCCGGTGGCATATGATCTTGCTTTTAAATACAGAAATCCTGTCATGATTCTCTCAGACGGTGCTATCGGACAAATGATGGAGAAGGTTGAATTTTTCGACCCCACGCCTCGCCTGTCTGATACAGAGGTTAAAGCACGCAATCCATGGGCAACTAACGGAAAACCAATCAATGGTGAAAGAAGAATCCTTACCTCACTGGATTTAGACCCAAAAAAACTGGAAGATCACAACCATCATCTTCAGAAGAAATATCACCAAATCGAAGAAAACGAAGTTCGTTTTGAAGCTTTGCAGTGCGATGATGCAGATTATGTCATTGTGGCTTATGGCTCCAGTGCACGTGTTTCATTGAAGTCTGTAAAGCTATTGCGTGAAAAGGGTATCAAAGTCGGACTCCTGCGTCTCATCACCCTGTGGCCTTTTCCCACCAAAAAAATTCAGGAGCTGATTCAACAGGGTGTGAAAGGTTTCCTCTCGGTAGAAATGAGCGCCGGCCAAATGGTAGAAGATGTC
>CAYLSW010000398.1:0-1530 GCA_964386145.1 uncultured Lentimicrobiaceae bacterium
TTTTTTGCCCATGAACAATGAAATCGTCGAGCTGACGGAAGACGTATCTTTATCCCCTTTGTATAGCAGCGACCTTGCTCCCGTAGGGTCTTCAGAAAGAAGATGGAACAAATGGCATATTGCATCCATCTGGGTGGGAATGGCTGTTTGCATTCCGACTTATATGTTAGGCAGTGGCCTGATACAAGAAGGAATGAACTGGTGGCAAGCTCTCATCACCATTTCATTAGGTAACATAATCGTACTGGCGCCTATGCTTCTGAATGCACATGTAGGGACAAAATATGGTATTCCGCTTCCTGTTTTCCTTCGTCTAAGTTTCGGCACTAAAGGAGCTATCCTTGCTGCCTTATTCCGTGGGTTTGTTGCTTGTGGGTGGTTTGGCATACAGACATGGATTGGCGGGGCAGCTATTTATCAACTATCATTGGTTTTCTTCCCCTCCTTTGCAACTTCGGCTTCCCTTGGTGGCTTCATTGGACTGAACGTGGCACAGGCTGTTAGTTTTATGATTTTCTGGTCTATGAACATGTGGATTGTTTACAAAGGTATTGACTCTATAAAAGTATTAGAAACATGGGCAGCACCTTTTTTATTGATTATTGGATTGGTTTTGCTGATCTGGGCATGGAACCGCGTTGGTTCATTAAGTGAAATCCTTCATGCCTCTTATTCATTATCAGGTAAGGGAAACGCTAATTTCTGGAAACTGTTTTTTCCCGGCTTAACAGCAATGGTAGGTTTTTGGGCTACACTCTCTTTGAATATTCCGGATTTCACACGATATGCACGCTCACAAAAAGACCAGATAAAAGGACAAATAATAGGGTTGGCACCAACCATGATGTTTTACTCATTTATCGGCATTGCCGTTACAAGTGCTACCTTAATAATCTTTGGGAAAGCGATTTGGAATCCGGTGACTTTATTAGGATTGTTTAAATCTCCGGTTGTTGTGATAGTAGCCATGTTAGGACTAACTATTGCAACACTATCGACCAATCTCGCTGCGAATGTAGTGGCTCCGTCAAACGACTTTGCAAATATTATGCCCCGGAAGATTAGTTTTAAGATGGGCGGATACATTACCGGTATCATCGGCATTATTATGTTCCCCTGGAAATTAATTGCTGATCCTCAGGGATATATTTTCCGTTGGCTAATTGCTTATTCTGCTTTGCTGGGTTCGATTGCGGGCATTATGATTTCCGATTATTACATACTAAGAAAAACCAAATTCAAATTGTCCGATTTGTATAAAGTGAATGGAAAATATAAAGGATGGAGCAAACCGGGCTGGATAGCATTTGTCTTGAGTCTCCTTCCGGTGATTCCCGGATTTATGGTTGCAACGGGTATTTATAAAGCAGATTATTTCCCTCATTTGTTGGTTGATTTGTATTCTTACGCCTGGTTTATTACTTTTGGGATCTCATTTCTGATCTATTGGATGCTCACGAAGTGGATGCTAAAGAGAAAAATGAATATTTATAAATTTTAATTTTTTTACTATGTCAGTATTAATAAAAA
>CAYLSW010000399.1:0-1515 GCA_964386145.1 uncultured Lentimicrobiaceae bacterium
TAATGACCGGCGTAAGAAAAACAATAAAAATAGGATTAAACTGCTGGAAAATCTCCGGGGAAATAGGATTTCCCTCAGGTTGTAACTCTCTGATAGTGAGGTATGCAACAATTACGGAGGCAACGGCTATAATGGCTCCTGAAAGTCGCACTTTTGAGGAGTTCCCTTTCCCAACCATGAGGACAATACCGAGAATAGCAAGTAGCAAAGGAAGAAATGTGGAAAGGTTGAAAATAATAGCGGTAGCTTTGTTTACGGCGCCCACTGTGTAGTCGCGCGCAAAAATTGTCATTGTAAATCCGTTTTGATGGAAAGCCATCCAGAAGAAGATAACGACCAGAAAAACAAGTCCCAAAGCCATGAGCCGGTCTTTGGTTTGTGCCGGGGTGAGTTCCATCACACTCTCTTTGTCCTTTGCTTTTTGTTCTTTGTGCGTTACATCGGCATGTTTGTAATATTTTCTAAATCCAATGAAAATGGCAATGGAGAGGATCATACTGGCTGCTGCCACAGCAAAACCTGCATTATAAGACTTACTTAAAGCATCAATATAATGGTGAGAGAAATCGGCCAGGCTGCTAAAATGGCTTCCCATTTCAGCATGAGCAAACTGACTCAGCTCTTTGGTGTTTTCCAGTGTCCCGTCGAGGTATTTGTTGGCAAGGGAAGGAATGGCAGCTTCATAATGCAAT
This sequence comes from uncultured Lentimicrobiaceae bacterium, assembly GCA_964386145.1. Lineage (GTDB taxonomy): Bacteria > Bacteroidota > Bacteroidia > Bacteroidales > F082 > Sulfidibacterium. The sequence continues at coordinate 693 of CAYLSW010000399.1, forward strand.
CCCTGAAGGCTTAAAACCCAGTTTCGAACACTGCGGGCAGCACTTGGAGCAAAGAAAGCACCGATATTGATACCCATATAAAAAATGTTGAAAGCGGAGTCGCGCAGCTTGTCGTATTTGGCTTCGTCGTAAAGATTTCCAACCAGTGCCTGAAGGTTGCCCTTGAAAAGTCCGGTTCCAAGAGAAATAACAGCAAGGGCGCCGTAGATAAACCATTCTCCCGTGCCGGGCATGGCCAGCATCAGGTAGCCGATGAACATAACAATAATTCCGAGCACAATAGTTTTTCCGTAGCCAAGAACGTTGTCGGCGATGTAGCCGCCGAGCAACGGCAGGAAATAGATTCCAAACAAAAAGCCGCCGTAAACATGCCCGGCCTGTGTGGCGTCCCATCCGAATTTTGACTGAAGGTACAAAACAAAAATGGCCAGCATGGTGTAGTAACCGAACCGCTCGCCCATGTTGGCAAAGAATGCAACATACAATCCTTTAGGGTGTCCTTTAAACATATGTTTTGATATTAGTGAAAAAATATTGGTTCTGAATGGGAACAAAAATAACTAAAAAATCATGATATGCAAACTCGCCCCCTCGCAACTTCGCCTTTTCTCAACTTCACTTCGTCACTTCGTCACTTTGTCTCCTTCTCACCTTCTCACCCTTTCTCATACAGGCTCGCTCAAAAAGTCAGCCATCGTGGTATTTGGCTCGAATTGTTTACTTTTAAACATTGTAATTGCCGGTACTTTGAAAACTTTTTAGTGCCCTGTGTAATATTTTTGAACCCTCAGCGTCCTGATAATTGAATGACAACCGAAGAATT
>CAYLSW010000400.1:0-1511 GCA_964386145.1 uncultured Lentimicrobiaceae bacterium
TTTTTGAAAAATTAACATTTAGATTTATTCTAAATGTCTTTTTACAAACGATTGCGCCTGTGATATGGGCTTTCAGAGGAATCCGGAGGGGATATGGTATGGCAAATATATGACACATCCTTTTCTCCCTTACTTTTGGCTTTCGGCAATTTGAGGAGAACATGAACAACAGTTTTTCACTAAATTTGCAGTAATATCCTTTCATATTTGTTTATGGATTAAAGGTTATAAATAAAGGTCAAAATCTAACAGTTTTTAACCATGCAGGAGAAGATGATTACCGAATACATCGAAAGTCACACCACGGATGAAGATCCGCTAATGGCTATGCTGAACCGTGAAACCCACCTGAAAACGTTCTATCCCAACATGCTTTCCGGAAAAGTGCAAGGGAAGTTTTTGGAGATGATGGTGCACATGTTGCAGCCCAAACGTATCCTGGAGATCGGGACTTTTACAGGATATTCGGCGCTGGCCATGGCCAAAGCACTGCCTGATGACGGACTTCTTTACACTCTTGATAACAATGAAGAGATAGAAATATTCGCCCGCCGGTTTTTTGACCGTTGCAGCTATGGCTCCAAAATTCGTTTTCTTTTAGGCGATGCTCTGGTGCTTATTCCAAAACTGGAAGAAACTTTTGATTTGGTTTTTATCGATGCCGAAAAAGCTCAATATGTGAACTATTATGAGGCAGCCTTAAAGAAACTCAGAAAAGGTGGCTTTATCCTCGCCGACAATGTGCTGTGGGGTGGGAAAGCTGTGCATGACGATAAAAAACCTGACAAAGAGACCCGTGGCATTCGTGAATTTAACGATTTTATAAAACAGGACAGCAGGGTGGAGCAGGTGATGCTTTCCATTCGCGACGGGCTGATGCTTGTCAGAAAGTTATAGCACATCAAGACTATTGTCTCCATTATTCCCGCTTTTGCTTTATTTTTGCACATTCAGAAAATGAACATGTTATGGCTTCATCCAGTTTTGTTGATTATGTAAAGATATATTGCCTTTCTGGCAACGGCGGTGCGGGTTCCGTACATTTCAGACGCGAAAAGTATATCCCCAAGGGAGGCCCCGATGGTGGCGATGGCGGAAAGGGTGGTGACATTGTTATGGTCGGTAATGCCCAAATGTGGACGCTTTTACATTTGCGGTTTGAGCGGCATCTGCGTGCCGGACATGGTGACCCCGGAGGCGGACAGCGTAGTACGGGTGCCGATGGCGAAGACATCATTATTGAAGTTCCGTTGGGGACGGTGGCCAAAGATGTGGAGACGGACGAAGTTATTGGCGAAATTATGGAAGATGGCGAACGGATTGTCTTGCTGAAAGGCGGCCGCGGCGGCCAGGGCAACGACCATTATAAGTCGGCTACCAACCAAACTCCACGCTATGCCCAGCCCGGCGAAGAAGGCCGCGAAGCCAACATTATTTTTGAATTGAAGGTACTGGCGGATGTTGGCCTTGTGGGCTTTCCCAATGCCGGAAAATCTACACTCCTTTCAGTG